>CAYRQC010000605.1:0-7219 GCA_964426265.1 uncultured Phycisphaerales bacterium
TCGCGATCGGCACCGCTGCCGCCACTTCCGCTACCACTACGGCCGTCACCGCGACCACCACGACCATCGCCGCGACGAGCAACAAGCCACTCCTCGCCCTCGCCGCGGCCTGTGTGGTGCTCGGCACTGGCGCGTTCGTGCTCCGTCACGGCCGCGCGGCCGCCGCTGGATCGGAGACGCGCGCTGCGGCGGTGGTTCCAGCGAACGGCGCAGATGCATCACAAGACGCCCCGCAACCCGCCGTCGGCACTGGACCGCAGCCGAGGCGAACTCCAAACGGAGCGCCACCTG
Organism: uncultured Phycisphaerales bacterium; assembly: GCA_964426265.1. Classification (GTDB taxonomy): domain Bacteria; phylum Planctomycetota; class B15-G4; order B15-G4; family SIAN01; genus SIAN01. The sequence continues at coordinate 292 of CAYRQC010000605.1, forward strand.
CCGCGCCCGCGACGGCTCCCACATCCGCGAACGACGATCGTCGCCCCGCGGCCGACTTCCTCTTTTCCGACCTTCCAGTTCCACCGTGGGGCGAATGGGCCGACCAGAAGGTCCCGACCGGCACCCTCACCGGCGTGATCGTCGATGACGACGGACGCGCGCTCGCGGCCGCGACCGTGACGGCGTGGTCGGGCGATCGCGCGGGGAAGGGATTGAAGTGGCGCACGCAATCACACACCGACAACACCGGGGCCTTCACCCTCCCGCTCGCGGTCGTCGTGCCCGACGGCCAACGCTACTACGTCGCGGTGGAGCAGGTCGACTGTTTGCCCCACCAGAGTGACGGCTTCAACGTCAAACCGAACACCGCGACCGACCTCGGCCGGGTGATGCTGCGACGCAATACCACCGATCGTGCGGGTGACTACACACTCGCGATCACGCTGCGCGATGAAGAGGGCCATCCAGTCGAGGGAGTGTGGGCTCGCATCTACCGCAAGCTCGCGGCGCGGAGCGACCCTCCTCCAACGCCGATCGTCGGCGAGCAGCCCACTCAACAATGGGAGGCCGGCGCGAAGAGCGATGCGACCGGCACACTCCGCGTCTCCGGCAACCGCATCGGCACGAAGTGGGTCGAGATCGACGGCCGTTGGGTCGGGTTGCGCAATCTGCGCGTCTCCGTCGAAGTGAAGTGGACCGGTTTCCAGGAGGAGACGATCGTCGTGCCGCGCGGCTTGGTGCTCGCGGGCAGGATCGTCTTTCCGGTGGGCACCGAGGTGGCTCGCGCGACCCGCGGCCTCGTGCTCGAGACGCACGGCGATTCTCCAGGCTCACCGGAAGAGAGCATCGCCGGCGCCTGCACCGCCAATGGCGCGTTCCGCTTCATCGGCCTCGATCCAGGGCGCTACGTCGTCCAGTGCCAGGGCCCGTTCCAAGGCCGTTACCAAGGCCGCTTCTCGACGAGCGGCCTCTTCGACATCGAGGCAGGCCGCGAGGATCTCGAGATCGTCGTCAAGGCGGCCGACGATCCACGGCCGATCGGCAACCACCTCGCCGAGATCCACGGCCGAACCGTCGACGCCGAGACCGGCGCGAGCATCGTCTGCTCGATCGACTACCGACTCGTGGGCGATCGTGACGCGGCGTGTCTCGCGAACGATCTGCTGCCAAGCCTCGCCGGCCCACCCATCCCGGTGCAGACCGCGCAACGGCGGATGAGCGCCGACGAGCTGGACGAGGCCGATCCCGACGATGGGAGCGCTGGTCAGACCGAAAAAACCGCAGCTACCTCGAATCCCGCCGCAGCCCCCACCGATCCCTCAACGTTCCATCTCACCGGCCTCGCCGCCGGAACCTGGCTCGTGATCGCCCGCGCCGCCGGCTACGCGGTCGGCTTCTCCGAACCGCTCCCGCTCTCGCGCGAGCAGCTCGCCAGCGACCGCGTCGTGCGCCTGTGGCGACCGGCCGCCCTCTCCGGCACGGTCGTCGACGAGCACGGCCAGCCGCTCGCCGGCGCCGTGGTCGTCGTCGGCGGCGACAACGAACACTTCGACGCCTTCCTCGCCGACTGCCAGGACCACGTCCGCAGCGGAGGCGACGCCGCCACCCTCTGGGGCGTGCGCGCGGTGACGACCGGCGCCGACGGACGCTTCCAGCTTGGGGAGCTTCACCCCGACCTGCGCTACGCCCTTGGAGTCGTCTCGAAAAACCATCGGCCTGTGCACGGGCCGGCGTTCGGTTTGACCGCGGGTGGCGTTACCCCTGTGGGACAGATCACGCTCTCGATCCGCGCCGAAGGCGACCACTAGCCAGTAGTCACCCGCCGCGCCCATCGAGTCGTGACGCTGCCTTCGCGCGGCCTCTCGCGAGGCGGCGTGGCCCGTCACATCGGGGAGCGGCACCATGGCTCGGAACGCAGATGCCAGCAGCGGCGAGCTGCCCCCCGCCGAGGCGGCGTTCGTCGAGTACCTCGCCGCCAGCGAGAGCGACGAGCCGATCGACTTCGAGGCATTCGTCGCCAGCCACCGGAAGTTCGAGGCGGAGCTGCGCCGGCTGAACGAGGATTGGCTCGAGGTCGCGCGCGTGATCGGCAGCGCGCGCGACGATGTGCAGGCGAGCGAGGTGCGTCGGCTCGCGCCCGCCGAGGCGCTCCGCATCGAAGGCGACGCCAGCGACCTCGAGCTCGAGTTCGCCGGCGAGCTGATCCGCCGGCTCGCACGCGAACGCACCAAGGACGATCGCTACGAGCTGCGCGGAGAGATCGCGCGCGGCGGCATGGGCGCCATCTGGAAGGTCTGGGACCCCCACCTGCGCCGCCAGCTCGCGATGAAGGTGATCCTCGCGCGCCGCGACTTGGTGACTCCGGAGGAGCGCGCCGATGCGATGCGCCGCGCGCTCGCCCGCTTCCTGGAAGAGGCGCAGATCACCAGCCAGCTCGACCATCCGGGCGTGGTACCGGTGCACGATCTCGGGATCGACGCGAAGGGGCGCGTCTACTTCACGATGCGATTGGTGCGCGGCCGCGATTTCCGCCGCGTGATCGACCTGGTGCAGCGCAACGAAGAGGGCTTCACGCTCGCCAAGGCGCTGCGCATCGTCGTGCGCGTCTGCGAAGCGGTCGCCTACGCCCACAGCAAGGGAGTGATCCATCGCGACTTGAAGCCGGCCAACATCATGGTCGGGCGCTTCGGCGAGGTCTATGTCATGGACTGGGGGCTGGCGCGCATCCTCGGCCGGCGCGACAAGCACGACCTCAAGCTCGCGTCGTCCGATGGGATGAGCGCGGTCGAGACCGATGTCCGCTTCGACGCGGGCAGCGGCGGCGGGTCGCCGCAGCTCTCAGTCGACGGGCGCGTGGTCGGCACGCCGGCCTACATGGCCCCCGAACAGGCACGCGGCGCCATCGACGAGGTCGGGACGCGCAGCGACGTCTATGCACTCGGCGCGCTGCTCTACCACCTGTTCGCGGGACACACACCCTACGTACCGCACGGCGCCTCGGTGGCGCCACCCAATATCTATGGAATGGTCTTGGCCGGCCCGCCGCGACGGCTCGCGCGAGCGGCGCCCGAGACTCCGGCCGAGCTGATCGCGATCTGTGAGAAGGCGATGGAGCGCGCGCCGGCCGACCGCTACGCGAGCGCCGCGGAGCTCGCCGCCGAGCTCGAGCGCTACCTCGACCATCGCCCAGTCCACGCCTACACCCCGTCGTTGCGCTACGCGTGTCGACTCTTCCTGGAACGTAATCGGACCATCGCACTGACGGTGGCGGCGGCGACGATCGTGCTCGTCGGAGTGGTCGCGACGGCCTGGCAGAAGAACCTCGCGAAGCAACACGAGAACGACCGGCTGCTCGAGCTGCGCTCGGCCCAGGTGCTCGCATCCACCATCGAGCCGCTTTTCCCGGCGCTGCCGAAGAACGTCCCGGTGATGCAGCGCTGGCTCGACGATGTCGATGGCGTGATCGCCAAGGCGCCGCGTTTCCGCGAGCAGCTCCGGGAAGCGCGCGCGTCCGGCGACGCCAAGACGGTCGCGCTACTGAACGAGCCGCTCCACGACCTCGATCGCCTCGAGAACGAGCTGCGACCGGTAGTCTCCGGCTGGCGAGACGCCGCGGCCGCGCTCCCGCAAAGGAGCCTCGACGGCGAGGCCGCGATCTGGCGAGAGGCGATCGCCGACATCACGGTGCTGCCGGTGTATCACGGGCTCGCGATCGCTCCGCAGCTCGGTTTCGTGCCACTGCGCCGCGATCCACACAGCGGCCTCTGGGAGTTCTGGCACGTGCTCTCGGGGGCGCGGCCGCAACTCGATCCCAAGCGGCCCGATCGCTGGAAGATCGCGGAGGAGACGGGGCTCGTCTTCGTGCTGATCCCGGGCGGCGAAGTGGAGCTCGGCGATCCAGCGGGGCAGCCCGACAATCCGTTCACGGGAGAGCTGCGAGACGTCTCGCTCGAGCCCTGCTTCGTCTCGAAGTACGAGATCACCCAGGCGCAATGGAAGCGGGTGATGGGTGTGAACCCGTCGCAGTACGCCGACGGGATCCCACTCGATGACGCCGAGGCCGCTCCCGACGAGCAACGCTTCACCACGCTGGTGCATCCGGTGGAGACGGTGAGCTGGGTCGACTGCGAGGTGCTGCTCCATCGGCTCGGGCTCGACTTCCCGACCGAGGATCAATGGGAGGTCGCGGCGCGCGGCGGTGCCCGCGGCATCTATTGGTGGGAGCCCGATCCGCTCGACGCCGAGGCCGAGGCCGACCTGCTCGACGAAAAGCGCGGCGCCGCGTTCTTCAAGCGCGAGAACGTCGCCGACGGGCGCTTCCACGCGATGTTCGGCGGCGCGGCGATGTACGACTGGGACGACGGCTACCAGTTCCACGCGCCGGTCGGCAGCTTCGAGCCGAATGGCTACGGGCTGTTCGATGTGCTCGGCAACGTGCGCGAGTGGTGCGCCGATCTCCATCCAGAGCAGTACGTCGCGATCGAGCGGCGCTGCGTGCGCGGCGGCAACTGGGCCCTCGCCGCCCTCGATCGTCTCTTCCCGAGTTCGGAATCGTGGGAAGGCGCGCGATCGATGGATGCGAGCTGCGGTCTGCGGCCGGCCGCTCCGCTTCAGCGGTGACGGCTGAGTAGTCGCGCGGCGCGCGTCACTGTCGAGCCTCGGGAGGACGGGGCCGGTTCCTCGCGGCGACGAGCCTCGCGACGAACACCAACACCATGCCGGCCATCGCAGCGCCCACGAGGCTGAAAGCGAACTGGAGCGGAGTGAGGATGATGGTCTTCTTCTCCGCCGGCTGCTTGCAGATCACGCCGACTGCGCCACCGCGATCCTTGAATGCAAAGCGGATGGTCTTGACGTTGGCGTCGTTCGGGAACTCCGGCGGGCCGCCGGAAAGGAGCACCTTCGGGTCGAAGCCAGGCACCCACGCCGACGCCGGCATGCGCGCAGGAACGGCGGATGCCGGGGCGACCGTCAGGACCTTGGTGACGTCGTCGGTGTAGACCGCCCAGAGCGAGATCTTCGTCTCCGGGTCGTTGAACGGATACGAGTTGAGGAGCATGCCGACCGTCCAACTGCTGCCCGCAGGCCCGGGAGGCGGTTTGTTGAGGTCCGGCAACGGATGGACGCAGCATTCCAACTCATGCACGATCTTCGAGTTGTTCGGGTTGGCTGGGCTCATCTCACACTGGGCACGCGCGGCGGGAGCCAGTGTCGTCAGGAGCGCCGCCACGGACAACGTCGCGAGCAACTTCGCGGCGAGGCCGCGCGGCAAGAAACGGTTGGCTCTGCACTGGACCGATCGCTGACTCATCGACGTCCCCCTCTGCTGCGCGCTCCACGATGGATCGAGGGAGCGGACAGGGGCGGCGATTGTACGGCGCCCCTGCGGGGATCGTGCGACGACGCAAGCTGGAGCCAAGGAGTGAGCGATAGAGTCCCTCACCGCCCGACACGACATGACACGACATCGGAGGGGTTCGGGACCGATCGACCATGAGCAAAACGCTCGCCCGCTGGCTGCTCGCCGCCACAGTTGCTCCGACCTTCGCGGTCACCTTCGCTGCACTCACGGCGGCCGACGCCTCTGCCCAGGTCTATGCCGTCTTCCTCAAGGATCCGAAGCAAGCCAAGCGCTACCCAAACCACATCGTCGAGTTCCAAGGCAAGCCGGCCCTGGTCGGGGAGGGAAAGTCGGGCATCAAGGTCGAGAACGGGAAGACCACCTATCAGGGCGACAAAGGGGCGAACGAGCTCTGGCTCGTCAACACGGCCGACCCGACCGTGCTGCCCTACAAGCTCGAGGGCACCAAGTACGTACCGACCGGCGCCAAGGGTGCGACGACGTCGATCACCGGGAACGAGATCGCGTCGATGACGACGATCATGCAACTGCAGAGCCTCTACGGGCTGGCGCGCGAGTACACCATCCGCAACGAGCAGGTGCAGGCGGCGACCAAGCGGCGCGACTCGACCAAGGCGGGCAGCACCGAGTGGTCGGCGGCGCACGCTCGCATGGTCTCGGAGATGGAGCAGCTCCACACGTGGCTCGGGACCACCTGCTACCCCGATGCGGCCAAGAAGCTCGCGGTCGAGATCGACAAGCAGAAGAAGCAGGTGGCGAAAGAGGCGCGCGCGCAGCGATTTGCCAATGCACTGGCGTCGGTCCACCTCGGCGCGCCGCCGGCCAAGCTGGTCGAGCTCGGCAAGAAGCTCGCGCCCGCCGCCAAGTTCGAGGTGCAGGAGAGCACCCACCTGCGCTTCACCTACGAGTCGGCGCTCCCCACCGACCAGGTGAAGGCGCTGCTCGCGCTGGCCGAGACGATGATCGATGGCTTCCGCGCGGAGTTCGTCGACCCTTATCTCGGGGACGGTTTCGTCGACACCATCCCGGACACCCAGTTCATCGAGTTCTGGTTCGGGCCCGAGGAACCGAATGCGCACGAGCATTTCCTCACCGACTACTACGGCGTCCAGTGGGGAAACCACAAGGAGGAGCGGGTCGCCGCGATGTCGGGTCGCTATCGCCGCACCGCGGCGCCCGAGCAACCCGAGTACCTCGACTACTGGAAGATCGCCGACAACAAGGACTTCGACGCGATCGTCGCCCATCAGCTCGGCCACATCCTGTCGAACCTCCACTACAACGGCGGCCGCAAGGGCGACCCGCCGACCTGGATCGAGGAGGGGGTCGGCTACTGGCTCGCGCTGAGCTACCTCGGCAAGAACGGCGTGACCTGCAAGGAGTTCAAGCAGGACGAGTACGCCAAGGCGGCCGGCAAGCAGGCGGAGCGATCGATCTTCCTCGGCGAGACGGAGATCTTCACGCAGCTCGCGCTCGACCACGGGGCGTCGATCGACGCGCTGCTGCAGAAGTCGCTACACCAGATGGAGGACGCCGACCTCGCCAAATCGTGGAGCTTCTTCGAGT
>CAYRQC010000606.1:0-3201 GCA_964426265.1 uncultured Phycisphaerales bacterium
AAGGACATCCTCTGGTTCCACGCGGTGATCTGGCCGGCGCTGCTGATGAGCATCGGCGAGCCGCTGCCGCAGACCATCTGGGCGCACGGCTGGTGGCTCTCCGAAGGCCAGAAGATGAGCAAGTCGCTCGGCAACTTCCTGGCGCTCGAGCAGCTCGCGGCCTACTCGGCAAAGTACTCGCTCGATGCACTGCGCTGGTACCTGATCGTGCAAGGGCCGCTCGGCGCCAATGACGCCAACTTCGTGCACGCCAAGTTCGTCGAGGTCTTCAACGCCGACCTCGCGAACGGCATCGGCAACTGCACCAGCCGCGTCGCCAACATGATCGACAAGTACTTCGGCGGCAAGCTGCCGCTCGACGCGCGCACCGCGCTGACGAGTGAGCCGAAGGTGCCGGGCTACGACTGGACCACGCTCTTGCCGGCCGCGGTCGCGCGCTCGATCGCCGCCGCGCGCGCTCTCGATCTTCCGGCCGCGCTCGCGCCGGCCGGCGAGCTGGTGAAGCAGGTCGACGGCTACATCAACGTCACCGCGCCCTTCCGTCTCGCCAAGCTCGCCGCGACCGATCCCGCGAAGAAGGCGGAGCTCGCCGTGATCCTCACCTGTTGTGCGGAGGCGCTGCGGCTCGCCGCGTTGCTGCTCTCGCCGGTGATGCCCGCGAAGATGGCGGAGGTCTTCACCAACTTCTCGTGCTCGCCGCCCGCCGCCACGCCGCTCGCCGAGCTCGCTCGCCTCGACGGCCCGCACTCCCTGCGCGCCGGCGCCGCGATCCAGAAGGGCGCCATCCTCTTCCAGCGCGCCGACCCCGCCGAGCCGCCCCCCACGTGACCCATGGGTGCCTGGCCCAAACCCACCGGGTGATCGGTGCCAGGCACGGAAGACCCGGGTGGTTTGTGCCTGGCACCGAAGACCCGGGTGGTTTGTGCCTGGCACCGATCACCCGCCACGTGTTGCGTGCGGTGACGTGACGAGGGCACTCGCCGAGAACGGGGTCGCTCGATCGCCGGTGTCGTTTCCGACCTGTGCGGCGGCGCCCATTTCAGGATCCGAAGCGCCGAGCCCGCTGTCCGGCATAGTTCCTGCGCTAACGAGCAACCATCCAGCATGCGGGGGCATGCGGAGTCGCTGCATGTTCTATTCACGTTCGTGCATTGCCGTGGTCTGGGTTGCATTGCCGGTGGTCGCGCCGGCACAGGTGCGGGTCGCCAGGCTTTTCGGAACCGTTCCCAACGAGCAGTTCGGCTGCGCCGTCGCCGCGGTGGGCGATCTCGACGGCGATGGAATCGATGATCTGCTGATCGGCGCGCCGCTCGCGGCGACCACGCCAATCGGCAAAGGACGCGTCACCCTCTACAGCGGCGCCACGCTGGCCGTGCTGCGCACCCACGATGGGTTCTACGCGGCCGACGAGATCGGCTGATCGGTCGCCGGGCTCGGCGACCTCGATCACGACGGTGTCGCCGACTACTGCGCGGGCGCGCCGGACCACTATGTCGGCAATCTCGCCCACGCTGGCATGGTCGTGGCCTGGAGCGGTGCGACCGGCCAGCAGATCCTGCTTGCCGAAGGGACGCAGGGCGGCGAGAGCTTCGGGCGGCTGATCATTGGCGTGGATGACGCCGATGGGGACGGCGCGCCGGAGATCCTCACCTCGAACGGCGTCGACCTCACATTGATCGACGAGGTCGGCGCCAAGCGGGTGGTCACGAACCCTCTCGGCGCGCTGGTCTCTTCTCTCGGGCGCGCCGGAGATCTCGATGGCGACGGGATCGACGAGTTCCTCGTCGGCAGCCATCTCTACAGCGGGGCGATCGGCCACGAGGGACTGGTGCAGGTATGGAGCGGCGCGAACGCCACGCCGCTCGGCAGCTTCACCGGCCTCACGGTCAACGACCTGATCGGCTACGCAGTGACCGGGATCGACGACCTCGACCACGACGGCGTTCGCGATCTGGTTGCGAGCGGTCGCCAGGATGGGCCCAACTGGAAACCGAACAAGGGGATGCTCGACTTTCGCAGCGGTGCCACGTTTGCTCGCCTGCGGGTGATCTACGGCAAGGATTACGACTATCTTGGCCAGACGCTGGCCGGCCTCGGCGACTGGGACCGCGATGGTGTGGACGAGGTCGCCGCCTCGCGGCCGACCGGCGGGCCCGACGACTTCGGTGCCGTGGATGTCTACTCCGGTGCGTCTGGAGCGCGGTTGTACGAGTTCGTCGGAGTGCGTGACGGGTACGACCACAGTCACGAGTTCGGAGCGACGATCGCCGCCGGTGATTTCAATGGTGATGGCCTTGGTGGCATCGCTGTTGGCATTCCCCGCTGGCATGACGCCGACTTCGAGTACGAGGGGGCAGCGGCGGTTTTCGAGGCGTGCCCGGCATTTCAACTGAGCTACGGCGCGGGATGGTCGGGGACCCTCGGCATCCCGACGCTGGCGGCGAGCCCCGACCCGGTGGTCGGCCAGGCGATCACGCTCACGGCCGACTGCTCCGCCGGTGCCGACACGCTCGGTTTCCTGTTGATCGGCACGCGCGAGGCGCTGCTCCCGCTGCACAGCGGTGCAACTCTGCTGGTGGAGCCGCTGGTGGTCGAGATCGTCTCCGTGCCGGCGGCCGGCTTCATCGACAGCGATGAGATTCCCGACGACCCGGCGCTCTACTTCGCCGACTTCTTCCTGCAGATCGCCGAGGCCGACTTGGGCGCCGCCGGCGGCCTCGCGTTCACGGCCGGCCTGCAACTGCGTTGCGGGTTTGACCTGTAGTGCAGACCGCGCGCGGCTGACAGATGAATGACGGATGGGTGCCAGCCACCTGTCCGTTCTGCTGACGGTGGAGTGCGCACCGGAACGGGCGGGAGCGATCGGTTGCGGGGCTCCACGGCGATGACGGCCGCGATTCGTTACCGGGGGTGATGAGGGTCGTAGCCGCCGCCGTTGTCTCTTCGGTCGCGACCGTGGCTGTCTGGCGGCCACCGCTTGCTCGGCTGCATCGGGGTAGTCGAGGGCGGTGGTAGCAGTCGCGGTTGCGATCGGAGAGGCACGTCGTTCGGCGGCGTCGCAGCGCGGTCGCCTGCGGGACCCGAACCGCGCGCCGTCAAAAAAATCTGGCGCGGCTGTCACCAGCAGGTTTGGCGATCGTCTCCTGCGGCGTGACCTCGAAGCCCCACGACGCCCTCTTCCGCGCGATCTTCGGCCTGCCG
>CAYRQC010000607.1:0-7246 GCA_964426265.1 uncultured Phycisphaerales bacterium
CTCCTCGCCGTCCACGACGGTGAACGCACCGTTGCCGTCGGCCGCGATGACCCAGCTCGAGAAGGTGATCGAGAGGTCGGTGTGGACATTGTTGAAGGCGACGAGGTTGCGCGCCCGGAGCCAGTTCAGCCGCGCGGCATGGGGATCGGATTCGTCCGTGGCGAGCGGCACGAGTGGGCCTCCGACCGTCGCCTGCACTTCGTCGTGCTTCGGCCCGATCGAAGCCGACACGAGCGGCTCCCCGCCGCGACGCACCTCGAAGGTGATCGGCGCCGGCTTCTCGCGGTGGATCGTCGCCCAGTCGCCGGTGAAGAGGCCGCCCCGCCCGTAGCGCAGCTCGAGCCGCGCCGTGGTCGGCGCGCTCACCTCGAGCCCGCGCCAGGTCCGGCCGCCGCGGCTGATCTCGACGAGGAGCGATTGGACGATCCGCTGCTTCGGTTCGCAGGCGCGCAGCCAATAGGTGCCGGCCGCGAGGTCACCAAACCGGAAACGGCGAGCGCCGGTGAGCGTGAAGCTGCTCGATCCGTCGTGCCAGCCGCAGTCGTGGCCCGGCTCGACTTCGGCCAGTGTCCCGTCGTCCACGCGGCGGCAGTCGGCGCACTTCGCGCGACCAAGGCCGAAGAGCTCGACCTGCACCGGCTCGTCACTCACGAGATGGCGCGCGATCACGTCGCCTTCGATCACACCGTTGCCGCGCCCCAATGCCACCATCCCGATCGGCGTCTCCTGGTCCGAATCGACGCGGAACGACGCGAGCTCGACCGGCTCGTAGCCGTGGGCGCCGACGTGCGCCGACCAGTCGCCGGGCGTGAGCCGGACACCGACGTCGCCGCCGCCATTCCACTCGGCGAAGCGCTGTTCGGAGAGGAAGCGGATGAAAACCGTGTCGCCGAGCGTCGCGCCCGTCACCGCATCGACCACGCGCAACGTCGCCCGACCGGCCGGTGGCAGCGCCGCTTCACCGGTCGGCGCCGAGCCGTCGGCCGCCGTCTCCTGGACCAGTTCACGTCGTTCCGCGGCAGGCGCGCCGCTCGCTTCCGCGGGCGCGGCCAGTGCCCTCCGCTCGTCCTCGCTCGCCTGCGCCGCTTCCGCTTCGTGCCCGCGAGCGATGAGCTTCGGCGCGCGGAGCCCGCTGTCCAAGGCGGCCCACGTCGCAAGCGCTGCGACGGCAGCGATCGCGGCCAGGACGACGATCTTCTTTCCTGCCATCGTCACGACTCCTGCGGATGGACTAGGAGTACCCGCAAGCAGCGGAAACGCGAAGAGGTGGAGCACGAGGAGCCGCCGCCAACGCCTCCGCGAAGCCTGACGCCGTCGTGCATCCTCTCGGTTTCCGCCCCGGGAACGCTCCCGTTCAACCATGAAAATCGAGTCTTAAAGACTAGATCTTCATGGTAGAAACCACGCCATGCTCGAGCGCAAATCGTGGATCGACCAAGTCCGCCGGGACCTCCGACTGCACCCGATCGTGGCGCTGATCGGCGCACGCCAGGTCGGCAAGACGACGCTCTCCAGACAGGTTGCGGCGAGCGCGCGTGGCGCGGTCCATACCTTCGATCTCGAAGATCCAGCCGCTGTCGCCCGGCTCGGCGACCCGATGGCGACCCTGCGCTCACTGCGCGGCCTCGTGGTGCTCGACGAGGTGCAGCGCCGCCCGGAACTCTTCCCGATCCTGCGCGTGCTCGCCGACCGGCACCCGCTGCCCGCGCGCTTCCTGATCCTGGGCAGCGCCTCGCCCGACCTGCTGCGCCAGGGCTCGGAGACGCTCGCGGGCCGCATCGTCTACCGCGATATCGACGGGCTGTCGCTAGCCGAGACCGGAGCCGACACGTTCGATCGGCTCTGGACGCGCGGCGGCTTCCCGCGCTCCTTCCTCGCGCGCAGCGAGCGCGAGAGCCTCGACTGGCGCGAGGCCTTCATCCGCACCTTCCTCGAGCGCGACCTCCCCCAACTCGGCTTCCGGACGCCGGCCGCGACGCTCCACCGTTTCTGGTCGATGCTCGCCCACTGGCACGGGCAGATCTGGAACGGCGCCGAGTTCGCGCGCGCCTTCGGCGTCGCCGAGACGACCGTCCGGAACTGGCTCGACCTGCTGTCGGGAACGCTCGTCGTGCGCGTGCTGAAGCCGTGGCACGCGAACCTCGCCAAACGGCAGGTGAGGGCGCCGCGCGTCTACCTCGCCGACAGCGGCCTCGCGCACTCCCTCCTCGGGATCGCCGACCGCGAGCAGCTCCAGCGCCACCCCAAGGTCGGCGCGACCTTCGAGGGCTTCGTGATCGCCCAGTTGGTCCGCCAGCTCGGTGTGGAGTGGCGCGACTGCCATTGGTGGCGCACGCAGCAGGGAGCCGAGCTCGACCTGCTCGTCGAGCATCGCGGCAAGCTGCTCGGGTTCGAGATGAAACGCACCGAAGCCCCCGAGCGGACGCGATCGATGATGATCGCGCTCGAAGACTTGCGCCTCGACGAGATCGTGGTCCTCCACGCCGGCGAGCACAGCTTCCCGTTGCACGATCGGATTCGCGCGGTGCCGGCGCGCCGTCTCCTCGACGAGATCGCGCCGCTGCGCTGACCACCGATCGCGCCGTTCCCGACTCGCCGCTGGTGCGCGCGCCGGAACCCACACTCACACGAGCTCGAGCGGGCGCACCTTCGCAATCGCTTCGTAGTCGCGATCGCTTGCAAGCAACTTCAGCTGGTTCTCGAGCGCCGTCTGCGCGATGAGGCAGTCGACGAGGATCATCGCGTACGGGTCGCGTGCGGGTCGTAGCCGGCGGCGAACTTCAGCTTCCCCCGAAGGTCACGCAGTCCGCGCCGGCGACGCTCCTCGACGAGCGCCCGTAGCGCCAGGTCGACCGCCTCTTTCTTCGTCTTGGCGCCGGAAACCAGCATCGCCTCCGCCACCAAGTCGTCGTCGATCACGATGTTCGTGCGCATCTGCATGCACTCCTCAATCGGCGTACGGTAACCCGGTCCGCCCGCCGTCACGGTATGCGGCCGCGTGCGCTCGTCATGCAGGTCATCCCGTGGTCGCCGACCACAGACGCAAGCTCAATCGAACGTCACGTCGATCGGCGCGTCCGCCTTCGCGTCGGCTGCGACGTCGAAGCTGGCGTTCGACTCAGGCGCGCCGCCGATCTGGAGCTCGATCGTGTGGCGGCCGGGCAGTAGTGCGACCTCGCAGGTCCACGGATCGGATCCCGCCTTCGCGAGCCAGAGCTTCGCGAGCGTCACGCCGCCGCAGTCGCGCAACAGTCCGATCGCGTCGCCGCCTCGATTCGAGAGCGCGTCGTGCAGCCGTGATGAAAGGAGCGGCCGCAGCGTGACCACGGAGCCCGGCCGCAACGACACGTCGACCTCGAGCGGTCGGCCATTGACCACGGTCGCCGTTCGGAGGACCGGCACGAAGCCGGGCACCCACACCGATATCTCGTAGTCGCCGGGCGCGGCGCGTTCGACGCGGGTGATGCCGTCTTCCATCACCGAACGCGGGAAGCTCTCCGTCCCGGCAACGCGCACGAGGACCGACACTCCTTCGGGCAGCTTGCCCGACTCGTCGTGCACGCGCACTGAGATCGGAGCGCCGCGCTCGAGGCGGATCGTCCCGACATTGCGCCGCTCGTCCTTCACGACGTGGCCGGCGGCGACGAACTGCTCGGCGTAGCCCGCCGCTCGCGCCGTCAGCACGAAGTCGCCGGGTGCGTACGGTCCCGTCTTGAAATGACCGGTGTGCGCGTCGACCGTCTCGATCGGGATCGATGCCGCGTCGCGCGCTCCCGCGGTGATCGTCGCGTTGTCGATCGGCTTGCCGTCGTCGCCGACCACGATGCCTTCGAACCAGACCGAGCAGACGCGGTCGGCCGCCACCTTGATCAGCAAGTCGTCGTCCGACGCGCGCACGCCGTCGAGCCGCGCGGCCCAGGAGTGACCCACGGGCGGACGCACCTCGACGCGCAGCCCCGTCGCGGGACAGCCCTCGAACGCGAAGCGGCCGGCGGCGTCGCACGTCGCGTAACGCATGAACCAGCCTCTCGACGCGTCGTCCTCCGGCCCGCTCGCCTCGACCTGGTACCCGGGGAGCGGCCGGCCGTCGGCATCGACGACTTGACCGCGCAGTGCGAGCCCGGAGACGAGCAGTGGATCCCAACGCGTCGTCTCGCCATCGACGAAGGAGAGCTGCGCGCGCGCCTTTCCGCTCTCCTCGAGCTCGGCGGAGATCTCGAGCATGCCAGGCATGACGTGCTCGACGCGAAAGGTGCCGTCGGACGCCGACCCGCGCTCCATCGTGGCGAGCTCGCATGGACCGTGGATCGTCAGCGTCGCGCCGCCGACCGGCTGCTGCTCGCGGTCGACCACCTTCCCTTCGAGCGTCGCACCAAGTGGCAGCCGGATCGCGACGTCTGCCGCCACGTCGGGATTCACGGTGACGCGCCCGATCCACGGCGCGAGGTCGCGCGAGCGCGCGACGATCGGCAGCTCGCCCGTCATCGCGCCGTCGAACTCGAAGCGGCCGTTGGCGTCGCTCGCGGTGCGCAGGAGCAGCTCGCACGGCAGCGTGCCCGAGCGATCGATCGTCGCGTGCTCGTCGCCGAGCTGCACGATCGCGCCAGCCACGGGCTGATCGTCGGGATCGACCACACGACCGCGCACGAGGCCGCCGCGCTCGGCGAGCCGGAGCTGCACGTGAACCGTCGTTCCCGCTTGTCCGGTCACGAACTGCGGAATTGACGGCGCGTAGCCGCTCCGGCGCGCGCCGACGTTGCGACCGCCGGTGACTGACGCGATGACGAAGCGGCCATGCTGGTCGCTGCGCGCGACGATGCAGCCGTTCGCCGACTGGTTGCCATCAAAGCCGAGCCAGATCGCTGCGTCGGCCACGGCCAGCCCCTTCGCGTCGACGACCTCGCCGACCAGATCGACGCCGTCCGGAAGGGTGAGCTCGAACTCCGTCGTCTTGCCGGCCGCCACGCCGCCGCGCACGTCACCCGAGCGATCGCCGAGCACCAACACGCTCCCCGGCTCGATCCGCTCGAAGCGCGCGACTCCCTGCGCATCGGTCACTGCCTCGGGCAGGAAGAGGTAGTGATCGGCACGGCTCCACGCGTAGAGCGCGAGCGTCACGCCGGCCGCTGCCGAGCCGTCGCGCTGCCACTTCGTCTTCACGACGACGGTTCCGAAGCGCGGGTCGCCGGCGGCCGGCGGCGGGCTCGTCGCAGTCGCGGGCGCGGGCGCCGCCGCGGTACGCGTGACGTCGGCCGCCACGGGTGGCGCGACGTCGTGCTCCTCGCCCATCGCGGGCACCGGCAAATCGGGGAAGCCATCGCTCGCGGCGGCGCGCAACCTCGACGCGTCGCTCGGCGTGCCGTCATGGAGGAAGAGCCACGCGGCCGCCGCGCTCACGACCACCGCCGCCGCCGAGATCGACTTCGCTTTCGCCGACATCACGAGCGCTCCCGAGACAAGGGATCCTGCCATCGATGAGGTCGCCACCGCCGCCGCCGCGATCGGTCCGAGCGGCGCAGCTTCCAGGCGACGTTGCGCAGGACACTCGCGAGCCAGGCACGCAGCGAACCGGCGCTTCGCGGCCCGCCGGACGGGCTCGCGAGCGCCGCGACGTACGCCTGCTGCACGACGTCGTCCGCGCGCGCTTCGTCGATCACGAGACTCCTCGCCAGCGCGCGCAGGAAGTCGTCGTGGTCGAGCAACGCGTGCGGGTCGCACCGCTCCGATCGATCGCGCCGCGAATCAGTCACGCCACGGAGTCCCCGGCCGACCAGGAAGCGGTTCATCCCGGGCACGCAATCGAAGCGTCTCAGATCCCCTTCAGGAACTCCTGGAAGGCGCGATCCATCGCCGCGCAATCGGCGAAGCCGAGCTCCTTCCACGGATCGACCAGCGCCTTGCCGGAATAGACCTGCTCGAGCCAGCGGCGGTAGATCGCCTGCCCGTCCTTGCAGCGATTCATCACGAAGAAGGTGAGCGCCGTCGACTGCGCGTAGAAGACCGCGCGCTTGCCCATGTAGGCGTCGGTCAACCAGTACTTCAGCGGGATCGGCCCGAAGTCGCCGCCTTCGAGCTCCTTGTTGAAGCGCGGCGAGTCGAGCCCGAGCAGGTAGTCGAGGCTCAGCAGCTTGCCGGCGCGCTGTGCCGCCTCCGCGCGACAGATCGACTCGGCCCGCGGATTGTCGAACTTCGCGCCCGAGCTGCCGATCTCGAGTGCCTGGCCGGCCGTGAACTCGGCGAAGCCCTCCACCATCCAATAGCTGCCCGAGTCGGAGCCGGACGGCTCGCGCACCCAGCGCTGGTTGGTGTAGTGGTGCGTCAGCTCGTGCGCGAAGACCTCCTGCAGACGGTGCGAGATCGGATCGTCCCGCTTGCTCGTCGTCTCGGAGTAGAAGCGCGAGATGCTGTCGCCCGACGAATAGAAGCCCGCCGACCATTCCGGCGGTTTCCTGCCAGAACCGAAGTCTTCCAAGTAGTCGGCGCGGGTCTTGAACACGCGCGCTTCGAGCGGCGCCTTGCTCGGCAGTTGGTCTGGGCTCGCGCCGAGGAGCTCTTGCAGGGCGCGGATCGTCGCCTCACCGCGGGCGAGCAGCGGTCCGAGCACCGTGGGATCGTGCTCCTTCGTCACCAGCAGGATGTTGCGCGATTGCAGGTAGAGCGTCCCCTGTGCGAACTTCGACACCGAGATGCGCCGCCTCGCCGACTCGTCCAGGCTCGCGAAGGTCGCGCCGAAGGGCAGCAATGCCTCGGCCCAGTCGAACCACGACGTCACGGTCGCTTCCGGCGAGTCGGCGCGCGGGAAGTCCGTCGCCAGCCACTCCTCCGCGATGAGCCGATCGGGCGGCCTGGCCGGCGACAAGGCGATCGCGCGGGCGAGCAGCAGCGTCGCCGCCGTCTTCGCGTCGTGATCGGCGCACCAACGCGCCGCCTTGAGCAGCGCTTTGCCGCTCTGCTCGCGCGTGTCGGCCTCCAGCTCCTCGACTTGCTTGCGCGGAAGGCCGCCCTTGCCCGGCGTCACCGCCGCGAGCGTCGCTTCGAGCTCGAGAGCGCGCGCGTGCGGCAGCCCGTGTTTCTCCGCCTCCTGGAGCACGCGCCGGCACTCCACAGGCAGCTTCGCGTCGCGCCACTTCTCGAAGACCGCGACCAGCGATTCGGCGTGGCGCCGCTCGAGCACGCCGAAGAAGGCGAGGAAGAGCGGATTCTCGTCGCCGAACTGACGGACCTGCTTGCCGTCGTCGACCAGCGC
>CAYRQC010000608.1:0-7530 GCA_964426265.1 uncultured Phycisphaerales bacterium
ATCTCGAGCAGCTTGCGCTCGAGCTGCTCCGCGAACTTCGCGCGCGACTTTCGCGGCAGCAGCTCGATCGCCTCGCTCGCGTAGTAGTGGCCGAACAGGAAGAAGTAGGCCGCCACCGCGTACCACGACTCGTGCGGGATCGGCTTCTTGCGCGCGACATCGAGGAAGCGGTGGTGCTCGAAGAACTGCTCGAGCCCGCGCTGCACCGCGCGCGCGTCGAGCTTGCCGGCGCGGAAGAGGGCGACGTTTCCCACCTGGATCCGGCCGAGCGAACCCTTCACCTGATCGATGAACTCGAGGTTGCCGGGATCGGAGATCGCGTCGACGTTGTAGGTGTAGCTGCCAGTCGGCAGGCGGCAGTGGTCGACCGCGCGGATCGCCTTGTCGAGGTGCGCTTGATCGACTGGAAGGCCAGCCTCCTTGGCGTCCTGCATCCCGATGACGCACGCCGCCGTGGTGAACTGCGTCGCCCAGGTGTTCGGGATCGAGACGACCGCGCCTTCGTAGTAGCCCCAGCCCCCTTCCGGGGTTTGCCACCGGTCGGCATCACGCAGGAGCTGCGTTCCGACCGCGATCAGCTCGGGGCGGCGCGGATCGTCCTTCAGCTTCTGCGACTGGAGCAGATGAGCGACGCCTTGGATGCCGTAGACGTAACCCCAGACGTTGTCGGTGTCCCACTCGGAGACGCGCTTCAAGTGCGAGTGGGCGAGCAGGTAGTCGACGGCGCGATCGAGGGCGGCCTGGTCCTGCGCGCTCTCGCCGCAGTCCACGAGCGCCATCGCGCCGAGCGCCGTCGTCGCGTAGGTCCACGCCTCGTAGGTGGGCACCGTCGCGAACGACTCGGGGAACATCACGTTGCGCGGCGCGCCGAAGCTGCCGTCCTTCTCCTGCACGGAGCGCAGGTAAGCGACGCCGCGTCGGATGGCGGCAGCGACGTCGGCCTCGAGGGTTCCGGGCGGTGTTTCCGCGATCGGTGCCGCGATCAGTGCGGCGGCGGCGGCCGCAAAGGCGATCACGACGTCACCGCGCGCCGCCACGAGCGCTTGGCGGCGCCCCGGCAGTGTCGCGCTTCGCCTTCCTGACTTCCCCCTCCGCCTTGGCGAGCGCCATCTCCGCCTCGAGCTGCGCGGTGCCCTTGTCCATCTCCGCCGTCGCCGCGGTCAGCTTGGCGCGCTGCACGTCGAGCTCCTTCTCGTTCACCGCCACGCGCAGCCGATCGCGCTGCTCCGGAAGCTGCACGCCCGTCAGATCGTCGTGCTCCTTCCTCGCGAGATCGAGGCGCTGCTTCGCCCGCTCGAAACGGCGGCGACCGCGCGCCAGCACGATCTCCTTGGTCTTGTCCGCGAGATCGTCGGCGGCGTACATCAGCGCAAGCTGCTTCATCTCCTCGTCTTGCTCGGCGAGGCCGTCCTGCGCCTCCTGCAGATCGAGCGCCGCGCGCGCCAGCCGTTGCGGCAGCTCGACGGCCTCGAAATGGCCGAGTGCTTTCTTCGCCAGCTCCAGCTCGCGCGCCACCTTTTCCAACGCACCGCCGTTCTCGATTCGCTGGCGCTCCGCGTCGATGCTCGCTCGCTTCACCTTGCGTTGCGCCAGCTCGACCTGCTGGGAGAGCTCCGCGAGCTTCTCGGGACCGGCGGCGGGCTCGGGTGCGGGGGCGCCCTGATTGGGTGCCATCGGACCTGGTGCGCCGTGATTCGGCGAGCCCTGATTCGGCGAGCCGTGGCCCGGCGCCATCGCCATCGGCGCGCCCGAAGAGTGCGCCGCGCGCGGGGGAGGGCCATTCATCCGCGTGCCATCACGATCGCCTGGGCGCTCACGATCGCGGTCGTGATGGCGGTGGCTCGCACAGGCCGCGCCTGCGAATAGCAGCGACACCGACCCCAGAGAGAGCAACACGGATCGAGGCCAGAACCGTCGGCCGACCACCATCTTCGACTCCTTGATGGCACCCGTTCGACGCCAGAGGCGCGGGAGCATAGGGCTCCGCTCGGTTGAACGTTGCCGGGATAGGCTCTCGACCCGCCGTCGATCGACGGCACCGCGGACCTGCGGAGGTGACGAGCGATGGTGTTGGTGACCGCACTGCTGGCGTTGCTCGCCGGCCACTGCCAGGAATCGAAACCAGCGAACGCGCCCAACGTCCGACTGGTGCGCGTGCCTGAAGGCGGGATCCAGCCGCAAGTCGCGCTCGCCGGCAAGGGGACGCTCGAGCTGCTCTTCTTCCGCGGCGATCCGATTGCGGGCGACCTCTTCCTCGCGCGCTCGCGCGATGGCGGCGCGACGTTCGCGGCCGCGTTCCGCGTGAACCACGACGACGGCGACGCGATCGCGATCGGGAACATCCGAGGCGCGCAGCTCGCGCGCGGCCGGCAGGGGCGGGTCCACGTCGCGTGGATGGGCTCGGCGAAGAGCAAGCAACGCGGGCCAAAGAACGCGTCACCGATGCTCTACTCGCGCTCGAATGACCAAGGCGACGCCTTCGAGGTCGAACGTAATGTCCTCCTTCGCCACCCCGGTCTGGACGGCGGCGGGACGATCGCGGCCGACCTGCAGGGTCACGTCTGGGTCGCGTGGCACGCACCGCGGGGCAAGTCGGAGGACGAGGCGCAGCGCGGCGTCTTCATCACGCGCTCCGACGACGACGGCAAGAGCTTCGGCGAGGAGCGGCTCGCGTGGGACGAGGCGACCGGCGCGTGCGGCTGCTGCGGCATGCGAGCGTTCGCCGATGACGATGAGCTGCTGCTCCTCTACCGCGGCGCCAAGCAGGAGGTGAATCGCGATCTCTTCGCGCTCGTCTCACGCGACGCGGGCAAGACGTTTGGCGGCACGCGCGTCGCTGAATGGCGCAGCGCACAATGCGTGATGAGCACCGCCGCGGCCACCAGCGCGGGCGCGAACCTGCTCGCGGCGTGGGAGGACGAGGGCGAGGTCGCGTGGGCTCGTGTGCAGGGGAGCCCGCCGAAGCTCACGCCCGAGATGCGACCGACCAACCAGGTCGGCGGAACGCGCGCGCCGCGCAAGCACCCGTCGATCGCGGCGAATCGGGATGGCGTCGTGCTCCTCGCCTGGACCGAAGGAATGGGTTGGGAGCGCGGCGGGACGCTCGTCTGGCAGCTTTTCACGGCAGCCGGCAAGGCGATCGACGGCGCGAGCGGACGGCAGGAGGGCGTGCCAACCTGGAGCCTCGTCGCGGCCGCCGCGCTCGAAGATGGGAGCTTCGTGATCGTTTACTGAGCGTGAGTGCGGAAAACATCGGCGTAGGATCCCCGGATCGGTACCACGGGGCATTGCATCGCGCAGACGTTGCGGCCATGCAGACTCGCTCGGACAATGACGCGATCTCGGAGGACTTGCGAATGGTTGGATCGATTGCGGTGTCGCTCGCGGCTTCGGTCTTCGCTGGCGCGCTCGCAGCGCAGCCAATCCCGGAACCCGGCGTGACGATCGCCACGCCACTCGGCGCCCAAGAGTGCGCCGGCTACAGCGGCACCGCCGAGCATCCGTTCGACGGCAAGACACTGGACGGTTGGAAGCTCGTCGGCGGGGATGGCCGCGGCTACGTCGTCGAGGACGGTTGCATCGTCTGCCCGAAGGATGGCGGCGGCAACCTCTTCATCGACCAACGCTACGACGACTTCGACTTCCGTTGCGAGTTCTGGACCGAGCCGGGGGGCAACAACGGCATCGGCATCCGTGCGCCGCTCGAAGGGGACGCCGCCTACGTCGGGATGGAGGTGCAGATCCTCGACGACGCGGCGCCGCAGTACGCGAACCTGCTGCCGGGGCAGTATTGCGGCTCGGTCTACAAGGTTTCGCCGGTGAAGCGGGGCGCGCTGAAGCCGGCCGGCGAGTGGAACCAGATCGAGATCGCCGCGGTCGGCCGCCGCGTGCAGGTCTTCCTGAATGGCAAGCGAGTCAACGACGTCGACCTCAACACGATCACCGATCCGACCACCCTCGCCGAGCACCCCGGGATCCTGCGCGAAGGCGGCCACATCGGCTTCCTCGGCCACCAGAGCCTGGTGAAGTACCGCGCAATCGAGGTGACGCGCGTCGCGAAGGCGGGCGACGGAAAGGGCCCGAGCGGCTGGAACATGCCGCCTGCCGGCTTCCAGGCGCTCTTCAATGGCAAGGATCTCACCGGCTGGAAGGGGCTCGCCTCGCCCGACA
This sequence comes from uncultured Phycisphaerales bacterium, assembly GCA_964426265.1. Classification (GTDB taxonomy): domain Bacteria; phylum Planctomycetota; class B15-G4; order B15-G4; family SIAN01; genus SIAN01. Next base: position 4,171 of record CAYRQC010000608.1, read on the forward strand.
AGGGGCCGCCCGGACGCGCCGCGATGACCGCCGAGCAGCTCGCCGCCGCACAGCAGGTGGTCGACGCGCGGATGCGCGAGCACTGGAGCGCGAAAGAGGGCGCGCTCGAGTTCGACGGCCACGGTGACAGCCTCTGCACCGCGAAGGACTACCGCGACTTCGAGCTCTGGGTCGACTGGAAGATCCTGCCACAGGGCGACAGCGGCATCTACCTGCGCGGCAGTCCGCAGGTGCAGATCTGGGACAACCCGATCGGCTCGGGCGGGCTCTACAACAACAAGAAACCGGAGAACGCCGACAAGCCGCTCGCCGTCGCCGATCGCCCGATCGGCGAGTGGAACCGCTTCAAGATCCTGATGGTCGGCGACAAGGTCACCGTCTATCTGAACGACGTCCTCGTCGTGAACCACACCACGCTCGAGAACTACTGGGAACGCGACATCTGGAAGCACGGCGACCTGCCGATCTACCCGACCGGCCAGATCGAGCTGCAGAACCACGGAAACACGCTCTGGTTCAAGAGTGTGTTCCTCCGCGAGCTGCCAAGCGCGGCCAAGTAAGCCACTCCGGAAACGTGCGACCGAGCCAGGCAGAGCAGCGACCCGGCAGACACGAGGCACGCGGGCTCATGCGGCGACGACCGACGACTGCGGTGATCGTCAACACCTACAACTGGCCATGGGCACTGGAGCGGGTGCTCGCCGGGCTCAACCGTCAGACCGACGGCGAGTTCGAGGTGGTGGTCGGCGATGACGGATCGGCTCCGGCGACCAAGGAGATGATCGACGCGTTCCGGCCGCGCGCACGGTTTCCGTTGCAGCACGTCTGGCAGGAGGACCTCGGCTTTCGCCAGCCGGTGGCGGTGAACCGCGCCGTCCTCCACACCGACGCGCAGCTTCTCTGCTTCCTCGACCAGGACACCGTCCCGGCCGCGAGCTGGATCGAGCTCTACCGCGAGTGCCATCGCCCCGGCGAGTTCATGGCCGGCGGCTACTGCCGTCTCACGCAGGAGGAAACGCAGGCGATCACGCTCGCGACCATCGCCGACGGCAGCTTCGAGCGGCTGATGAACGCCGAGCGACTGCGCCACGTGCGCTCGTATCACCGCGCCAACACGTGGAGCCGGCTGCTCGGCATGCAGAACCGGCCGCGCCTGCTCGGGCTCAACTTCGCGGCGTCGCGCGATCTCTACGTCCGCGTCAACGGCTTCGACAACTGGTACACCGGTTGGGGCAAGAACGACAGCGATCTGCGCACCCGCATGCGACGATCGGGCGCGGTCGGCCGCTCGCTCTGGAACCGTTCCTTCGCGTTCCATCTCTGGCACCCGGTTCACCCGACGAAGGAGAACAAGGAGAAGAACCAGGCGCGCTACGACCGCGTGCGTGCCGGCGAGCTGCCCTGGCGCTGCGAGGACGGCCTCGCGCGAGTCGCCGACGAGCAGGCACTCCACCAAGGCCCGGCGTACTGATCCGGGGATCCTACGGCGGAGAAAACCGCAAACTCTCGTGAGTCGATCGGGAGTTCAGAGCGGCGATGGTGCGGAAAACATCGGCGTAGGATCCCCGGATCGGTACGCCGGACTCTGGCGCACGATCAGTGGCCGAGCACCGCTTCGCGGATCGGGGGCGGCAGCTCGCGGATCGTCGCGAGACCGAGCGCCTTCCCCTCGTCGTCGCGGCCGTCGCGGAAGCACTCGGCGACGCGCCAGAGCGCGTAGCCCGACTCTCGCCAATGCCGTTCTTCCGAGCCGAGCTTGGCGAGCGGAGTGCCGGCGAGCGGCAACAGCATCGTCTTTGCGATGAGCCCGGACAGCGCGGCTCCGACCATGCTCGAGGCAGCGCCGTCGCGGGCGCCGCCGTGCGGTCCGGCGAGCTCGAGCCACGGATGGTCGAGTGAGTGGCGGCGGGCCGACGCGGGAGCCGCAAGCGGGCCGAGGAGATAGAGCCACAACCCCGCCGGATCGAGCAAGTAAGGGTTGGCGCTGCGATCGACGAACCGGGCGATCTCGTGCACGCGCGTGGCGACGGCGGCCGGATCGATGTCGGCGAGATGGCCGCAGATCCCGAGCGTCGGCAGTCCCGCGAGGAAGTCGCCGCGCCAGAGCGTCGCGCGCGGAAAGACGTCCAGAAAGGTCGCGACGATCGCGTCGAACTGCTCCGACGTGAGCTGGTAGGCGGGCAGCCATTGGCAGAAGAGCCCACCGGGTGCCAGCGCCGCGCGCGCGTGGTCGAAGTGCTCGCGGGTGTAGAGCGCCGACTCGCCCGCGCGCCACGGAACGACCAGATCGCCGACGATCACGTCGAAGGGCCCCGGCTTGGTGCGCAGGAAGCTCTGCGCGTCATCGAGCACCACCCGCGTCCGCAGGTCAGCAAGCACCTCGTCGTTCGCCGCCCCGAAGAACCGGAACGCCACATCGGCCACCTCCGGCAGCAGCTCGACGGCGACGATCTCCTCCACTGGATGGATCACCGCTGCCCCCGCGGTGATGCCGGTGCCGAGGCCAAGGAAGGCAACGCGCTTGGGATCGGGGTGGAGCAGCAGCGGCAAATGGCCGAGCTGCCGCTCGTCTCCTTTCGCGGCCGTGCCGCCGAGCACGTAGTGGTTGTCGACCTTGATCCGCAATCCGTGCGGGTCGTTCTGCGGCGGCCGCGGCGGATCCTGGATCACTGCGACGATGCCCTGCGCCCCTTCGCAGAGCGCGACCAGCTTCTCTTCGCGGCCGCTCTCCGTTTCGAGACGGACTGGAAGCGGCGCCTCGAGCCCGAGCGCGATCGCAACCACCGCAACCGCGAGGCCGGCCAGTGCAGCTCGACGGTTCCCCTGCCGATCGTGGAGCCATCCGGCGACCAACGCCAGCACGACCGCAAACAGCGCAAACGCCGGAAACGTGCCAGCGAGCGGGATCACGCCGAACGCCGCGACCAGCGGCCCGACCAGCCCGCCGAGCGTGTTCCAGACCATCAGGCGGCCGAGGGCGTTGCCGCTCCACGTGCGCTCGTCGGGGCCGCGCAGCAGCAATGGGAAGGCGGCGCCGGCACAAGCAATCGGCGCGAGCAGCGTCGCCGCCGCGAGCCATGCCAGGCGCGGCAGCGTCGAGCGATCGGACGACGCGACCAACGTGAGGCCGTCGCTCAGCGCATGGAAGAGCCGCGGCGTCAGCGCGAGCAGCAGAGCCGCCGCTAGCCACGCGAACGCGAGCGCGCGGCCGCGACCGCGCCGTTGCAGCAGCCGCGCGAGCTGCGTCCCGATCGCCAGCGCCGCGATGAACGCGGCGACCACGACCGAGAACGCGTGCAGCGAGCTCTCGTGGATCTGCGCGAAGAGGCGGACGTAGCAGCTCTCGAGCGCGAGCACCGT
>CAYRQC010000609.1:0-3201 GCA_964426265.1 uncultured Phycisphaerales bacterium
CCCGCCTTTTCCTGCCCGGCATCTGACGCCGTGCGCATGGGATGCCGTGGCGCCCCGTGCACAGGGGGGCGGGCACCCGGAGGGACCGAATGGGCTGGCTCAGCCGGCTGTACCGCTCCTCGATCGGCGCCAAGGCGGTGATGGCGGCGACGGGGGTCCTGCTCTTCCTCTTTCTGATCGCGCACTTGCTCGGGAACCTGCAGGTCTTCGCCGGTCGCGAGGCGGTGAACCACTACGCGCAGAGCTTGCGCGATCTCGGGCCGCTGCTCTGGGTTGCACGCATCGGGCTGATCGTGATCGCGGGGCTGCACGTCACGACGGCGATGCGGCTCGCCACGGCGAACCAGGCGGCGCGGCCAGTCGCCTACATCAAGCAGGCGAGCCGGCAGGTCAAGCCGCAGACGAAGACGATGGTGATGACGGGGCTCGTGATCCTTGCCTACGTGCTCTATCACCTCGCCCACTTCACGTGGGGCTTCGTGCTGCACGACTACTACGGCCACGAAGACGCGCAGGGGCGCCACGACGTCTATGGCATGGTGGTCCAGAGCTTCCAGTGCTGGTGGGTTGCAGGGAGCTACCTCATCGCGCTGGTGCTGCTCTCGATGCACCTCTGCCACGGGATCCCGAGCTTCTTCCAGACGATCGGGTTCAACCACGCGAAGTACGCCGCCGCGATCCGCTTGGCCGGCCCGGCGATCGCGACGCTGATCTTCCTCGGCTATGCGTCGATCCCGGTCGCGTGCTGGCTCGGCATGGTGAAGCTCGGGGAGGGCGTCTGATGAACCTCGACAGCCACTGCCCCACCGGTCCGCTCGAGACGCGATGGGAGCGCTGCAAGGCGGAGCTGAAGCTCGTCAACCCGGCGAACAAGCGCAAGTACAAGGTGATCGTGGTCGGGACGGGGCTGGCCGGAGCGTCGGCGGCGGCGACGCTCGCCGAGCTCGGCTACCAGGTACACGCCTTCTGCTTCCAGGACTCGCCGCGGCGCGCCCACTCGATCGCGGCGCAAGGCGGCATCAACGCGGCGAAGAACTACCAGAACGACGGCGACTCGGTCTGGCGCCTCTTCTACGACACGATCAAGGGCGGCGACTTCCGGGCGCGCGAGAGCAACGTCCATCGCCTCGCCGAGTGCAGCCGCGCGATCATCGACCAGTGCGTGGCGCAGGGAGTGCCGTTCGCGCGCGAGTACGGCGGGCTGCTCGACAACCGCAGCTTCGGCGGCGCGCAGGTGTCGCGGACTTTCTATGCGCGCGGGCAGACCGGGCAGCAGTTGTTGATCGGCGCCTACCAGGCGCTCGCGCGGCAGATCGGGCTCGGGCGCGTGAAGATGTTCCCGCGCACCGAGATGCTCGACGTCGTGGTGGTGAACGGCGTCGCGCGCGGGATCGTCGTGCGCGACCTGGTGAGCGGCAAGGTCGAGTCGCACGCGGGCGACGCAGTGGTGCTCGCCACCGGCGGCTATGGCAACGTCTTCTTCCTCTCGACCAATGCCAAAGGGTGCAACGTCACGGCGACTTGGCGCGCTCACAAGAAGGGCGCCTTATTCGCGAACCCTTGCTACACGCAGATCCACCCGACCTGCATTCCGGTGAGCGGCGACCACCAGAGCAAGCTCACGCTGATGTCGGAGTCGCTGCGCAACGACGGCCGCATCTGGGTGCCGAAGACCAAAGGCGACACGCGCAGCCCCGACCAGATCCCGGAGGACGAGCGCGACTACTACCTCGAGCGGCGCTACCCGAGCTTCGGCAACCTCGCGCCGCGCGACATCTCGAGCCGCGCCGCGAAGTACGTCTGTGATGAAGGCCGCGGCGTCGGCCCGGGCGGCCTCGGTGTCTACCTCGACCTGACCGACGCCATCCAACGCCTCGGCGAGAAGACGATCCGCGAGCGCTACGGCAACCTCTGTGACATGTACGAGCGCATCACCGGCGAGAATCCCTACAAAGTCCCGATGCGCATCTACCCGGCGGTCCACTACACGATGGGCGGCCTCTGGGTCGACTACCACCTGATGAGCAACCTGCCCGGGCTCTTCGTGCTCGGCGAGGCGAACTTCTCCGACCACGGCGCGAACCGCCTCGGCGCGAGCGCGCTGATGCAGGGGCTCGCCGACGGCTACTTCGTCATCCCCTACACGATCGGCCACTTCTTCGCGTCCACCAAGCTCGAGAAGGTCGGCAGCGACCACGCCGAGTTCAAGAAGGCCGAGGCCGACGTGAACGCGAGCGTGCAGCGGTTGCTCGGCGTGCGCGGCAAGCGGACGGTCGACTCGTTCCACAAGGAGCTCGGGAAGCTGATGTGGGAGCACGTCGGCATGGCGCGCGATCGGGCGGGGCTCGAGCAGGCGCTCCAGCGCATTCCGGCGTTACGCGAGGAGTTCTGGCAGAACGTCGTCGTCCCCGGCAGCGGCGTCGAGCTGAACCAGTCGCTCGAGAAGGCGGGCCGCGTCGCCGACTTCCTCGAGTTCGGCGAGCTGCTCGCCGCCGACGCGCTGCACCGCGAGGAGTCGTGCGGCGGCCACTTCCGCACCGAGTACCAGACCGACGAGGGCGAGGCGATCCGCAACGACGAGGAGTTCTGCTACGCCGCGGCGTGGGAGTGGAAGGGCGCCGGCAAGCCCGCCGCGCTCCATCGCGAGGCGCTCGAGTTCGAGTTCGTCCACCTCGCGACCCGGAGCTACAAGTGATGAGCGCCCACGCGAACATGAAGTTGACGCTCCACGTCTGGCGCCAGCAGAACGGCAAGGACGCGGGGCGCCTCGTCACCTACCCGAACGTCGACGTCAACCCCGACATGTCGTTCCTCGAGATGCTCGACGTGTTGAATGAGCAGTTGCAGGCGCGCGGCGAGGAGCCGATCGCCTTCGACAGCGACTGCCGTGAGGGGATTTGCGGCGCCTGCTCGCTCACCGTGAACGGCATCCCGCACGGCCCGCGCAAGGGGACGACGGTCTGCCAGCTCCACATGCGCTCGTTCAAGGACGGCGACGAGATCTTCATCGAGCCGTGGCGCGCGCGCGCGTTCCCGGTGGTGCGCGACCTGGTCGTGGACCGCACCGCGTTCGATCGCATCGTGCAGGCCGGCGGGTTCGTGTCCGCGAACACCGGCTCCGCGGTCGACGCCAACGCGATGCTCATCCCCAAGGAAGAGTCCGACCGCGCGTTCGACGCGGCGGCGTGCATTGGCTGTGGC
>CAYRQC010000610.1:0-5113 GCA_964426265.1 uncultured Phycisphaerales bacterium
GCCGTTCACTTCACCCTTCCCGGCCAATGCGGGGCAGGACCTGAGCAGCTTCACGGCGACGCTCAACCTGCGACCCTACAAGGGGTTCCAGATCCGGCCGGAGATCCGTTGGGATCACTCCAATGGTCGCCTGTTTGGCGCGCACGGCAGTGACACCGATCGCAAGAACCAGGTGACGGTTTCACTCGGCGTGGCCTATTTGTTCTGAGACGGACGACCGGTCGAATCGGCCAACCCCTTCCGGTCCTTCCGGAAGGGGTTTTTTCGTTGCTCTCCTCGGGGAGATCGCTGGCAAGTAGTTTGACCGTGGTCTTCCACCCTCGAGCGGAGCCACGAACCATGCGTGCCATCGGACCGCTGTTGCTCGGGTTGCTGCTCGGCGCAGTGGTCGGCGTCGGCGCGATGAAGCTCGTCGGAGGCGGGGAGCCGGGAGAGGCGATCACTCTGCGGTCGCGGGCGCCGGCGCGCGAGCCGTCGACCGCGCTTGCAAAGGAACCTGCAAAGGAAACGGACTCGCCGGCGGCCCTCCCCGCTCCGGTCGAGGCCGAACGCATCGCCCGCGTCGTCGACTCCGCCGCGCCGCCCGCCACCGTGGTCGACGCCGCGATCGAGCTCGCCCGCAACGCCCCGCCCGGCGGCCGACTGCGCGGCGACAAGAAGGTTTGCGGACGCATTGCACTCGCCGACGGCACCGCGCTCGCCGACGTGCTCGTGCGGGCGACTTGTCAGGCCGATCGCGAACGCAATCCGGGCCGCTCCACGACGGGGCTCGGCGCGCCGAGCGGCGAGACGCTCGAAGGGACCATTCGCAGCGCGGTCGAGGGCTACTACGACCGCACCGCCAATCGCGCGGAAACGATGACTGCCGCGGACGGCAGCTACGAGCTCACCGAGCTGCGCGGCGGACGCTGGTATGTCTCGGCGTGGCGCGACGGGTTCGCACTCGAGACGGTGAATGGCGCGACGAACGAGGTGCGCCCCGACGCGACGCTCGATTTCCTCGCGACGGCAGTCGAGCCGGTGATCGTCCGCGTGCAGCTCCCCAACGGCGATCCGGCGCCGTCGGCTGCGCTGGAGATTCGCGCCGCCGGCTCCGATCGGTTGAAGTGCACGGAGCTGTGGACGACGGAGTCGGCGATCGTCCGGCTGACTCCGGGCGAGCTCGAGCTGCGCGCGACGCTCGGCGATCCGCAGAACGGGCCGAGCTGGCCCGAGCTGCTGGCGTCGAGCTGGGCGCCGGTCACGATCGAGAGTGGGGTCGCGGCGCGCGATCTCGTGCTGCCGCTGCGCGGGACGCCGGGAGTGCGCGGGCGCATCGAGTGGCCGCCAGGCGTGACGGCAACTCACGCGATGGTGAAGATCGCGCCGGCGCCGGCGAATGGCGAGCCCGACTTGAAGGCGCTCGCCAATGATCACCAGGGGAGCAACAACAGCTGGGTGCGCGACGAGGAGTTCATCTTCCGGGACCTCGCGCCCGGCCGCTACGTCGTCGCCGTCAGCCGCAACTGGAGCGATCGAATCGTGGCGTCGGCGATCGTCGAGGTCGGCGGCGGGATGGTGGAGCAGAACCTCGCGATTCCGCCGCTCGATCCGGCGAGCTGCCTGGTCGTGAAGGCCACCGGGCCGGACGGCAAGCTGCTGGAAGAGGTGACCTTCGACGTGGGCGTCCGCAAGGAACGCAACGGGACGAGCACCACCGGCGTCGCCGCGGAGCGCAAGCAGAACGGCAACTACTGGGTCCCGTTGCCGATCTTGAACGACGTCGATCTCACCCAACCGTGGCCGGAGGGGATCGTCGTCACCGTGATCGCGCACACGAAGAAGTTCGGTGACAAGAGCGTCGAGGTCGCGCCCGGTACGCGTGCGCTCCAGATCAAGTTCGGCGACTCGGCGACGCTGATCGTGACGGTCGCGGGGTTCGGCGGGAGCGGCTACGAGGCGCGGCTCCAACTGGCGCTCGAACGCGCCGACACCGAGGCAGGGTCGAACCGCACCTTCAACAACCGCAACGGGCTCGGGGCCGACGGGACGCAGAAGCTCGGTCCGGTCGAGACGGGGGCCTATCGCCTCGTCCTGCGGCTGCGGGACCGCGAGAACCAGTGGGAGCAGCACGACCTCGCCACGCAGGACGTGAACCTGGTGCCCGGAGAGAACCGCGCGACGATCGCGCTTCCCGCGATCTACTCGCTCACCGTCGAGCTGGTCGGCGGCGCCGCGAACGAGTCGATCGCGCTCAAGCAGCAAGGGGAGGACTACGCACGCCGGCGCGCGGAGGTCGACGCGACGGGGCGCGCGACGTTCGAAGCGCTGACGGGCGGCGACTACGTCCTCGAGCACTACGGCGCAGGCGACATGGGGATCATGCGCGTCCACGTCCCGGCTGCGGGCGTCGTCCGTTTCGAGGCGATGGCGATCAACGCGCTCGAGGTCACCGTCGACAAGAAGGACGGGAAGCTCTACGAGTTCGGCCTGCGAAGCCGGGATCTGGTGATCGCCGTGGATGGCAAGGAGTTCACGTCCGCGGTCGAGCTGCAGATGGCGGTGATGCAGGTGATGGCGAAGAAGGAGGTCGTATTCACGGTCCTGCGCGGCAACGACCGACTGGAGCTCACGTTCGATCCCAGGCAGCTCATGGACCAGGGCAAGCTCGGCGGCCGGCTGGAGCCGACCAGCCGCTGAGACGTCGAGAGTGGACAACGCGGGTGGCCCGAGCGGCGGACGCGCCGCGTGCGATGGATGCGATGGAGTGTTGCATTGTCTCGCCAATCACCCGCCCAGTTGCCGGTGCTGATCGTCGGTGTGCTGCTCGGCGCGCTGATCGGTGCGGGGGCGATGTGGCTCGTTGCGGACGATGACGAGCCGATGCTCGCGGTGGCGGCGAGGAGCGCGGAGAGCCGCAGCCCGGCGCCTGCGGCGAGCGACGCAGCGCCGCCGTCGCCCGCGGTCGCCGATGCGCGGGTCGCGGCCGATCGCAGCGCGCGCACGGGCGGCGGCGCCGACAGCGCGATCCCGCCGGAGCTCGCCGAGGGCGTCGCGAATCTGGTTCGCCATGCCCCGCGCTTCGCGGTCGAGCACGGCGATCGCACCATCCGCGGAAGCGTGATCGACGTCCATGGTCAGCCGCTCGCTGGCGTGGTCGTGCGCGGAACGCGGAGTGGGGACGTGGTGCCGCGACGGCCATCGCGCATCGAAGAGGGCGGCGAGGCGCCGTCGCCGCCGTCGCTCGAAGAGACGGTGCGCAAGGCGGTCGCCGACTACTACGAGCGCGGCGGCGAGTGGGTCGAGACGACGACCGGCGCCGATGGCCGCTTCGTGCTCGGCGAGCTGCGTGCCGGCCACTGGAACGTGCGCGCCTGGCGCGATGGCTATGTCTTCAGCTCGAGCCAAGGCCGCGGCGAGGTGGAGCTGCTCCCCGACGCCACGATCGACTGGACGGCGAAGGCGGTCCTCTCACTGGCGGTTGACGTGCTGTTGCCCGACGGCAGCCACGCACCGTGCGCCAACCTCGGGATCCGCAAGGCGGGCGAGGGCAACGAGCGATCGACCGTCGGGTGGTTCGAGACGACGCCCACGGTGCCGCTCGAGCCGGGTGACTGGGAGCTGCGCGCGACGCTCGGCAACCCGTCGGCGGGTCCGTCGTGGCCCGAGTACCTCATCTCCGAATGGGTGAAGGTGACGGTGACGGAGGGGACGGCGCGGGAGCGAATCACGCTCGCGCTGAAAGGCACTCCCGGCGTGCGCGGTCGGATCCTCGTCGCGAGCGGCACGCCGCCGCCCAACGCGCTGGTGAAGCTGAAGCGGCTCGAAAGCGGCGATTCCGTCGATCCCGCTGCGTTGCGCGAGGATGGCGACTTGCGGTCAGACTGGGTCGGCGACTGCGAGTTCGTCTTCACCGATCTCGTGGCGGGACGCTACCTGCTGGTGGCGCAACGCTCCTGGAACGCGCCGGTGGTCGCGCATGCACTGATCGACGTCGATCGCACCATGGTCGAGTCGAATCTCACCATCCCCGAGCTCGATCCTTCGACCTGCATCGTCGTCAAGGTGCGCGGTGCCGACGGCGAGATCCTGAACGAGGCGGACTTCCAGTGGCGGATCGACCGCGAGAAGAACAGCACGTCGAACGACTGTACGGCCGAGAAGCGCGAGCCGGGAACGTGGTGGTTTCCGCTCGAGTCGGCGCGCAACGGTGATTTCGATCCGCTGGGGCCGTGGCCGCTCGGCACGCGGATGTTCCTCCTGGTCTCGTCGGAGAGCTTCGGCTCGACGGTGGTCGAGGTGTCGCAGGCGACCCGCGCGATCGACGTCATGTTCGGGCCGCCGGCGACGCTCTTTGTGACGGTGCCGGGGATGGTCGGAAGCGACTATCCGGGCCACGTCAACCTCGGGCTGGCGCGCGTCGGCAAGGGGATCGACAGCTACGGCTCGGGAGGCGGCGGGGCGCCGAGCAAGGAGGAGGGGATTGCGCGGATCGGGCCGCTCGAGGCCGGACGCTACAAGCTCACCATGTGGGTCTCATCCCACAGCAACCGGCGCTGGCAGCAGTTCGAGGTCGCGTCGCTGGAGCTGACGCTCGCCGCCGGTGACAACCACGCGTCGCTGGCGATCCCGCCGCTCTATGGATTCACGATCCGCATGCCCGAGGGCGGTGAGGGTCAAGTCAACTTGGAGCAGATCGGCAAGCAGCAGCAACACCGCTGGTACTACGCGCAGGTCGAGAAGGACGGTGAACACGGCAAGGTGGTCTTCGATGACCTGCCGGCGGGCGATTACCGGGTGACCCTGTCGGGAGGCGGGAGTCCCGGCGTGATGAATGTCGCGGTGCCGGGGAGTGGCACGCTGCTCGACTGGTCGCCGATGCCGGTGAACGCGCTGCGCGTCACGATCCAGGATCCGGCCGGCGAGCTGATCGGCGCCGGCTTCCAGGACGGCGATCTCGTGACCGCCATCGAAGGCAAGCCGATCGCGAGCCACGTCGACGTGCAGGTGATGTGGACCGTCGCGCGCGCGCAGAAGAGCATGAAGTTCACGGTGCAACGCGATGGCGAGTCGCTGGTGATCGAGGTCGACACCAAGAAGGTGATCAACTCCGGCAAGCTCGGCGGTTCGTTCG
>CAYRQC010000611.1:0-3094 GCA_964426265.1 uncultured Phycisphaerales bacterium
CGACCGCGTTCCACCCGTCCGCCGGGAAGAGGAACACGCACTTCTCGAAACCTTCCGTCGCGAAGAACATCCGGGGCTCACCCGGAGCGCGGAAATGGTCCAGGAACCGCTTGGGGATGTTGATGCGGCCTTTGACGTCGATCGCGTGTTTGTACGAGCCGACGAACACCGCACCACCCCGCGCCACTCATGAACCACCACACTCCACCCGATCCCCAGTTCTAACCCACCCTGACCCACCTGCAACCACCTTCTTACTTTTTTTCGAGTTTTTTTGTGGAAAACGAGCAGCAGCCCCCACCGGTGGCAGTTTTCCCCAGGGGAGATGATGAATAGGCTCCCCTCCGACCGGTGGGAGTGAGTGGGTCAGCCGGCAGCCGTTGCCGGGCGGTTCACCCGACCCGACCCGACGCGCCACGTCGCGCTACGTGCCGAGAACGGCACCCGCGTCGGTGGTCGCCGGCAGCTCCTCCTCGGAAAAGCTGGCGTCGATCAACTCTTCCAAGCGGGTGCGCAGGGGCGGGAGATCGGCGGGCGTCAGGAGGGGCGCCGGCGCCAGGTACCACTGCTCGACCGGCCCGGGGCGTCGCAGACGGAGGAACTCACGACCGCCCTCGCTGACGAGGTCGACCAGCTTCAGGAAGCGCTTGCGGACGAGCAGCAAGGTGATGAGGTAGAGGAGCGCCTCGCTCTCCTTGGGTGGCGACTTCTGCCACGCCTCGAAGATGCGCAGGAGACGATCGAAGTCGACCTTCTTCTTCTTGGGTGCGTTCTGCTGGAACCGCGTCTCCCAGAAGACGGCGACGGCGCTCGCCGGTGGCATGCAGCTCTCGCAGAAGTCGCGACGGATGGCGCGCTCACCCCCATCGACGGTGACCGCCGAAAGGACCCGTTGGTCGTGGCCGAACGGCTTGCCACAGCCAGCGCAGCAGTCCCGGATGCGGTCGATCTTCCAGTCCATGGCCAACCGGCTCACTGCCTGCGCGCGCGCTCTTCGATGAGCGCGCGCCAGCCGGCGGGGTTGATCTTGACCGGTGTGCCGCCGATGTTGGCAGCCAGGATGCGAAGCAGTTCGCTGACGAGCCCGGCCGCGCTGGCGTCGCGCAGGCTGCGCTGGTTCATCCGTTCGAGGGCGTCGACGAGGGCGGCCTGCACCGGCTTCGTGCGTGAGTTGAGCAGCGATTGCGCCGTCTTGCCGACCACCTCGAGGTCGGTGTCGCGAAGCGCCTGGCAGAGCGCCGCCTCGACGCGGGGCTCGAACGCATAGAGCGCCAGTGCCTCGGCCGCGGCCGCCCGCGGCGCTGGCGCCGGATCGTGCAGGAGGAACCCGACCAGCGGATCGAGCGGAACCGACTCGGCATCGACCCGCAGTCCGATCACGAGGGCTCGCACCGCCTTCGCCCGGACGAATCCGTCCCCATCGGTGAGCGCCTGCAGCAACGCGGCATGCACCTTCGGATCACCGTTGCGACGGAGCAACAGCTCGGCGGCGGCGGCGCGCATCTCCCACTCGGAATCGTCCCGCAAACGGGTGATCATCGAGACACTGACCGCCGGCTCCTCGATCGTCGCCAGCGCCCGCAGCGCGGCGAGGCGCGCCGCGAGACGGAGCTTGCCTGCGGGGTCGGGCGCAGCGAGCGCCGTGAGCTCGGTCGCGGCACGCATCTCGGCGAGCGCTTCTGCGATCCGGCCGATCACGACGCTGTCGATCTTGTCGCGCGAGCCGAGTGCCCGCAGCCCGTCGGCGAGCGGCCCGATCGCCTCCGAGCCGAACCAGGTCAGCTCGTGGCGCGCCCGCGTCGAGCGCACCGCCGTCCCACTGCCGCGGCTCGCCGCGTCGTCGCTCATCAGCTCGCGCATGAGGTTGTCGAGGAGGAGCGCCCGCTCGACGGGCGGGCCGGCGAGCCAGAGGGCGCGCGCAGCCGGCCACTTTTCGTCGTTACGAGCGTAGAGCTGCCACTCCTTCGCGAGCTCGTCTCTCGATCGACGCGGCTCTGCATTCGCCGCCGGTGGATCGGCCGCCTCCGCGCCGCCGCCCCCGACGCACGCGGCTGCACCGACGCCGGTGACAACCATGAGCAGGAGGTCGCCGATCACCCGCTGACGCAGCCATCGCTCCACCATTCCGCAGGTTCTCCCCGATCGCGCGCCGCCGGGCAAGAGAGCGCAGTGCGGCGCGTTGCTCGGTGCGGAGCTGGTTCGCTAGAACGCAACGTAGCACGCGCGCCGCGAAGACGGGCGGTCTCGCCGCGTGGCAGGCGACCTCGGGGAGAGATTCGTGGGTGCACCGGTCCGCTGCGTTCACCTCCACGTGCACAGCCACTTCTCGCTGCTCGACGGCAACGCGACGATCCCGGGGTTGATCGAGTCGGCGAAGCGCGCCGGCATGGATGCGCTCGCTCTCACCGACCACGGCAATCTCTACGGCGCCGTCGAGTTCATGCGCGAGGCCAACGCCGCCGGCATCAAGCCGATCCCCGGCATCGAGGCGTACGTCGCGCGCAAGAGCCGGCTCGAGCGGAGCAGCGGCGACAGCGGCAACTTCACCGACCACATGACGTTGCTCGCCGCGACCAAGGAGGGCTGGCAGAACCTGATGAAGCTGACGAGCCTGAGCTTCGTCGAGGGGTTCTACCGCAAGCCGCGGATCGACCAGGAGCTGCTCGGACGCCACAGCAAGGGGCTGATCGCGCTGTCGGGCTGCTTGTCGGGCGAGGTCGCGCGCACCGTGCAGCACGGAGAGCGCAAGGAGGCGATCGCGGCCGCGATGAAGTGGCGCGAGCTCTTCGGGCCGGACAGCTTCTATCTCGAGGTGATGAACAACGGACTCGAGAAGCAGAACCTGGTCCGCCAGGCGCTGAAGGAGATCGCGACGGAGACCGGGATCCCGCTGGTCGGAACGTCGGACATCCACTACCTGCAGCGCGCCGACGCCCGCGCGCAGGAGGTGATGCTCGCGATCAACACCGGCAACACGATGCAGGACGCCGACCGGATGCGGATGGAGAGCGACCAGTTCCACTTCCGGACCGGTGAGGAGATGGCGGCGGCCTTCGCCGACACGCCCGGTGCGCTCGAGCACACCCGCGAGATC
>CAYRQC010000612.1:0-10758 GCA_964426265.1 uncultured Phycisphaerales bacterium
TGAATGCGACGACGGTGCCGGGCATGGCGGGCGAGGGCAGATCGAGCACCTCGCCCTTCACGATGATGAGGCGGGTGAGGCTGCGGTCGGTCGGGCAGAAGGTGAACGCGCCCGGCCACGGCGTCATGCCGCGCACGTGGCGATCGATCTCGTCGGCGGTCCGGTCCCAGCGCACGCGGCCGTGGTCTTTGTCGAGCAGGACGGCCTTCGTCGCTTGCTCGGCGTCTTGCGCCTTGGGCTTCAGCTTGCCCGCGATCAGTTTGTCGGCGTGGTCGAGCAGCAGATCGCGCGCGACGAGCGCGAGCCGGTCGTGCAGCTCGCCCGCGGTCTCCTCCTTGCCGATCGGTGTCGTCTTCTTCGCGTAGATCGGCCCGGCGTCCATCTGCGACGTCATGCCGATCAGTGTCACGCCCGACTCGGCATCGCCGGAGAGGATCGACGCCTGGATCGGCGAGGCGCCGCGATGGCGCGGCAGCAACGAGGCATGCAGATTGAGTGCGAAGCGCGTCGGCAGCGCCAGCACCTCATCGGAGAGCTTCTGGCCGTACGCCGCCGTCAGCAGCAGCTCCGGCGCGAGCGCCTTGAGCTGCGCCACTGCGTCCGGCGCATTGATGTCGACCGGCTGCAGCAACGGCACGCCGAGCGCTTCGGCGGAGCCGCGCACCGAGGAGGGCAGCACTTCGAGCCCGCGGCCGGCGCGCGAATCGGGCTGCGTCACGACGGCGACGAGGGAGAAGCGCGGATCCTTGGCGAGGGCCTCGAGCGTCGGCACGGCGAACTTCGACGTCCCGAGGAAAACGACCTTCATCGACAAGTGGCGCTCCGGCACTTCTTCATCCCACCGCACTACCGCACAGCCTGAGGCAAGCGCGCGGAGAACCACGCAGGTTAAGGGCGCTCGCCGGAACGATCAATGCCGCGGAGGAGGCGAGCGTCACGGGCATCGTGCGCCGCACGACGCCGTTCGCGTGAGCGGGTCTTCTTGCGCAGGCCTTCACGAGTCGGTGGCCGCGGCGGCTCACCCGACCGGCAGCCCCGCCGTCTTCCACTGGCCGAAGCCGCCGATCATCGAGATCGGATCAGCGAGGACGCCGAGGTAGGTGAGCGTCTTGGCAGCGGTGGTCGAGCGCACGCCGCTCTTGCACGAGAGGACCTCCGGCTGCATGCGCCGCAGCTCGTCGAGATGGAAGCCGAGCTCGGAGAGCGGGAAGTTGCGGATGCCCGGGATGCGGCCGTCCTTCACCAGCTCCCACGGATCGCGCACGTCGATCCAGAGCTGGCGCGCGGCGAGATCCAGGCGGCGGAGCTCCAGCTCCTCGCACTTCAGCTCGCGGATCTTGCGGCCGGCGATCGCGGCGCCACCCATGCTGCAACAAGCTGCGACGGCGACCGGTGAGTCGGGGAGCGCCGGATCGGCGGCGAGGTTGGTCGCGAGTGTGGCATCGACATCGGGCGAGTTGCCGCGTCCTTCGACCGCGTTCAATGCGGCGGCGTAATCCTTGCCGCTCGCGTGCTGCAATGCGGGGTTGTGCGCGCGCTCGTGGCCGATCGTCGAGAAGAGGACGTCCTGGTAGCCGTGGCCCGCGAGGACGATCGTGGCATCGGGCAGTGCGAGCAGCTTGGTCCGGACGCTCTCGAAGAGCTGCGCCGGATTGCTGCCGCGGAAGTCAGCGCGCGCGAGCCCGCCGACGAAGAGCGAGTCGCCGGTGAGCACGATCCCGTGGCCGAAGAGCGCCACCGAGTCAGGCGTGTGGCCCGGCACCGCGAGCGCGCGCAGCCGCAGCTTCCCGACCTCGACGACATCCCCCTCGGTGAGCTTGACCAGCGGCCGCGCGCAGCCGGTCGCCGCCCCCATGTAGAGCTTGATGCCGCGCTTCAGCCACGCCGCCGAGTCGGAGAGGTGGTCGGCGTGGGTGTGGGTGTCGAAGACCGCGGCAAGCGTCAGCCCATAGTCGGCGAGCGCCTTCTCGTAGACCGCGCGCTTGCCGGCCTTCGGGTCGACCAGCAGCGCCTGCCCGGTCGCGCGGCAGCCGACCAGGTAGGTCTGGCATCCGGAGTCGTTGAAGATCTTGAGCGCAAGGTCGGGGGCGGTGGCGGACGGTGGTGCGGTGGTCGCGGCGTTCATCGTCGTGTCTCCTGCGGGGCGAATCCGTCGTACCGATCCGGGGATCCTACGCCGACGTTTTCCGCACAACGCTCGCTTGCGAGCCGCGGCAGGAACTGCGGCGCGGCGCCGCCTCGACTACGCCGCTCCGCGGTCCATTCCTTGCCCTGTCGCTCAGCGATTCCTCGGCGCCCATCATCGGAAACGGCGTCTTCCGACGCCACGACCCCGATCCCGACGGCGAGCCCTTGCCCGTTGCCGGCGTCTCGGCGATCTTGCTGGCCTTGCCGCTGGCCCACCGAAGGCCCGGCGACCGCCCACGACGGAGCAGCGCCCGACATGCCCGCCCTCGACCGCCCGCTCGACGAGATCGTCACCTCCTTGCAGCGCCTCGCCGCCGCCGAGTTCACCCACGACCGGCTCGCCGCGATCCTCGGTGAGCGTCCGATCCGCGAGAGCTCGTGGCTCGCGCGCATGAAGTTCCGTGACGACAAGTACGCGCGCCACTCGATCTTTCGCACGGAACTCTTCGACCTGATTCTGCTCTGTTGGAAGCCCGGCCAGGTCTCCCCGATCCACAATCACCAGGGCAACTCCGGTTGGGTGCGCGTGCTGCGCGGCCGGATGGAGGAGACGCACTACCAGCCGCCCGACTGGGTGATCGCGGGCGTGCCGCTCCCCAACGACCAGTTCGACATCGACGACGCCGGCGTCGGCCACGGCCTCACCCTCCGCCGCACCGACCACTTCGTCCACCCCGCGGGGCCCGCCGTCTGCTCCGTCGACCGCCAGCGCCCGATCCACCAGCTCGGCAACCCGAGCCGCCACGCCGACGATGAACCTGCCGTCACCTTGCACGTCTACTGTCGACCGCACGACGCTTGCCTGACCTTTGACGCCGAGAAGAACACTTGCGCACGCGTCGAGCTGCGGTTTGACACGGTGGCCGCCGGGGTGGCGAACGGGGCGAGATAACACGGCGAAGAGCCGTCCGAATCCGTCGTACCGATCCGGGGATCCTACGCCGATGTTTTCCGCACCTCGCCCGACCATGCACGCATCTGTGGGCGCGACGCCGCCAACACTTCACGGCAGTTCGAGCTTCACCGCTGTCTCGGAACCCGGCTTGATGGTGACGCTCGTCGACGAGCTGCCTTCGGCGGCGAGGAAGTAGCTTCCGGGCAACAGGTCGCGGAACACGGCTTGCCCGTTCACAGTTACTACAGCGTCCCGGTTGACCACTGCATCATCCGCCGAACGAAGTGTGACTTGGCAGCCTTCGGCGCTCTTGCGAGAGGCACGCCGAACCTCGACCCGCAGCGATCCGTAGTGAACCAAACGGATCACGACGTTCGCGGCCTCGCCGGCAACGAGGCGTGGAATATCCGTGGTCGTCGGGACGTGGCCGACCGCGCTAGCGTGGACTCGCGCGGCGATGGCCGGGAGGCGTGAGAACTCGGCGCGGCCGCCGCCGGTGGTGATCGGCGGGTGGGCCGGCAAGAACGCAGGTCGGCCCAACAGCTCGAGCGCGACCGTCGCTTGCTCCACCATCTGTCCGCCATCGTCCCGCACCTCAATCTTCAGCCGCGCTTCGGCCACAAGCGAAACGTCGGGGATCGCCTCGCCAGCCGCGGCCGGCAACGTCAGCGTGCGCGACCAGTCGTCCCCAAGCCCGGCACCGCTGAACCACAGCAAGCAGCGGCCCCGCTCATCCGTGTGGATGCGGTAGTGCCCATCGGCAGCAACGCAGGTGTTCGCCAACTCGGCCCCATCCGCGAGCCGGATGAGTCGACCGATCACACCCGACAGCGTGGCGCCCGGTGCATGCACGGTGCCGACGAGCGGTTCGAACGTGACGTCGAGATCACACTCGACCGAGCTTTGCGAAGCGCTCAGATCGACCGCGCGCTCGACGTGCAGCGCGTCGCCGGGTCGACGGGTCGTGAGCTCGACGATGTAGCGACCGGGCTCGAGCCCGTAGAGCTGATAGCGGCCGATGGAATCGACCGGTGCGGTGGCGATCACTCGGCGATCTTGGTGGTTGTCGTCAAATTGCAGCAGCTTCAGGACGAGATCGGGAAGTTGAGTCGCCGCGGGTCGCACCTGCACCGTGCCGTGAAGAGAACCACCGCCTCCCGTGGAGAGCATGACCTCGGCGCGGCCGCCGGGCGGCACCTCGACCCATTGCGTCGGTCGGTACTCGGAGAGGTAGTTCTCCAAGAAGCTCCACTCGTCGAGGAGCTCGACGCGATAGAGACCCGGAGCAAGCTCTGGAAAAGTGAACCGGCCGTCGCCGTCCGGGTGGGTCGACGTCGCGCACCAACTGTCGCCGATGTAGGCGAAAACCGTGCTCGTCGTCTCGGGGGAGGGCCACGGCACGCGAACCGTGCCTTCGATGGAACCGGCAGGCTGGAGCATGACCTCTTCCGGCGCTCCTCCGGCTCGGCGATCGCTCAAGACCACTTCGCCAAAGCGTGGCGCAGCAATCATGAGGTCGAACGGACTCGCGCCGAGACCGGCGAGGATGACCTGTCCATCGCCGTCGGAGGTCGCTCGACGTGAGGTCGGACCTGGAGTCGCGTGCCCGCGTGCGGAGCGATGGAGCACGGTGGCCGTCGCGGCGGCTACGGACGTGCCATTCGAGTCGACCAAGCGGGCTCGGTAGTCGGCACCAGGATGCAACGTGATGGAGACCGGCCCGAACTCCGCGCCGGGTGGCACGGACAAGCCTTCGACGATGGCGGGTGCGAAGCCTGCCGCCTCGACCCGCAGCTCGACCGTGCCACCACCGAAGCCGTCCATGGTGAACTCGCCCGTAGGCGACTGGACGTGCCGTAGCTCGGCACCTTCTCGGATGAGTGGCTCCTCGCGCTCTGAAGCCGACACGCGCATCGCCGCGACCACGAAATCGGTGACCGGACGGCCGTTGTCGTCTTTCACGAAGCCGTGCATCGTTGGCAGTCGCTCGAGGACGATGCGAACTTCTTCATTCGGAGCGGTGACATCGAGCCGACGCGCGGTGCGATATCCATCGCACGAAGCTTCGATCGCGAGCGGCGTGCCCGCGTGGATCCACGGCATGTACCACTTGCCGTCGGCGTAGGTGGTCATGAAGCCGACTTCGGCATTGATCGAAAGGTCGACGATGTCGACCGTGGCGCCTTCGACGAGCTGGCCCGCGTCATCGACGACCATGCCACGGAGCGGTGCTTCGGCATCCATCACGAGCTCGAAGAACGGCTTCTCATCTGCGGCGAGGTCGCCGACGATCTTCGTCGTGGCGAAGCCATTCTTGATCGCGGCGATCGACATGCTGCCGCACGGCACGGCATCGAGCTTGAACGTGCCGTCGGCCCCGCTCCTTGTCTCAGCGACGATCGCGCAAGGCAGGATGCCGCGCTGGTTTGCCATGACGCGCGCACCATCAATCGGGCGCCCTTCGCGATCACGGACGACTCCGGTCGCGGCGATCGTTTCAGCAAGGCGAAAGACGATCTCGTCCCCGAGCGGAAAGTAGGATTCCATGCGCATCGGCGGCCAGCCGGGCGCGAAGCACCACGCCTCATGGGGCTCTGAGCGAAGCGAGTCGAAGCGAAAGCTCCCGGACGCGTCGGAGACGGTGGTGTCACCGACGACGATTCGGTCCCAACCGTGCGGCACTGCCTGCGAGCGCTCTTCGGACCGAGAACGAGGCCACGTGACGATGCGCGCGCCGGAGATCCGCTCGCGGCTCTCGGCGGTGATCACCTTGCCGTGGACAGATGCGGACGGATCGAGATGGATCTCGATGGCTTCAAGGTCGGATGGTGCCTCGTCAGGCCAGCCGTAGCCCGGCGCGAATCCAGGGGCTTCGGCGATCAGGATGGTGCAATGGCACAGCGGGAGATCGGCGAGACCGCTCTCATCCGTCAGCGCGCTGGCCTTCGCGAGGCTTCCGCGCAGCGAACTCGGTGCGAGCGTTGAACGATCGCCGGGTGGGTCGAGCGGCAGCTCGAGAGCCGAGACCTTCGCGTCGGGCACGGCGGCACCGTGGTCATCCACCACGTGGACGACGAGCTTGGGTGCCGCGGCCTCGAGGCGTTCGGCGGTGGGTGCGACCTTGGGCTGCTCGACATCCACAGCAGGATCTGCGATCGGCGCGGTTGCGCCTGTCGGCGCGACGGCCTCGGCGTCGACCGGCTCTTCGTGCACCGTCGAGGTCTCAGGTTGTGCCGACGGGCGTGGCGTCTCGACGGAGTGGGAGCCGGTGAGCTTCCACACCACCGCGATAGTGATGCCGACCACCACGACGATCGCCACCGCGTTCGTGCGCAATTTGTCACTCACGATCGCGTATCGCCTCCGACATCACGACGAGGAGAGCGTCGGCTAGATGTGCTCGTTTGGAGTACCCCAGACGTGAAGGCCGCCAGCACCGGTCGATCCACACTCCGGACCACCACCGAGACGCGAGCGCGTCGTCCAACAAGAGCGCATGTGTCGGACAGATGATCTGAAAGAGGGGTTGATTTCAGCCGATATCCCGCCGGTGATCACCCCGGTTTCGGGGCCACCTCCGAGTCGCTTGCCGCTCGACTTGGCTCGATCGCGAGCTGGAAACGGAACCGAGGTGCGACATGGCATCGCTCGTGGTTCCGAAACGACTCCAGCCGCCAGCATCAGCAGCGCTACCGCAAACCGGACCCTGGTTGAAGGCCTGTCGCTTGGCGCCATGTTCATGGATTCCTATCCAGGTGCAGTCCTGGCGGCGGAGCCGCTGCGATCAGGCCGCCGGACGTCGTCCCGTTTCAGGGACCATCCGGATCGTTGACCGCAATCTCACGCAGTTCGAGCGACCAACGTCGATCTGCGCGAACAATGCCGCCAACGGCGTCATCGCAACGCCAATTCGTTCTTCGCCCGTAGAGCACTGGAGGTTGGAGGATGCCGGCGTCGATGTCGTGGGCAGGTCAGATCTAGATCGTGGCTTATGGCCGTGTCGCCGGCCACCATCGATTCCTAGGCTGCCGCGCTGAAGGCTCGAAGCCCCGATGATGATGTCCCTGGGGTTACTTGAGATGCCTAGCGGGCGGTCCGGATGCCGTGAGCCCGCCCGCTCCGGCAGTTCCCGTTTCAGGGCCGCCTCCGGGGCGGGGTCCTGAAGGCGAGGCGCTCGCGGCGGCCGCCACGCCTCCGACGATGGTGACGCCCGCGAACTGCCCGATGATCATGATCGCCGACAGAGCGGTCACCCACTGCAACACGTGCCGCCGCAGTCGAGCGTTGGTAATCGAGTTCGCATCTGAGGTCATGGCGCTGCCCCCTCAGACTCCCCGCGGTACAGACTGCGTGCTAGCTGACCGAAAACTCGAACCTCGTCGTCGATTCGTCCACTTCCGTATTTGATGTTGATCGCGTGCAAGCAAGCTCGTGTGGCTGCTGACGGATACTCGCGAACGAGGCGCGCATGGGACATCAACTGACGAAGTCGCCGTGACGATTGGATGGAGTTTTCGCAGCCGAAGTAGGCACCCCAGACGGCGGCGTTGAACCAACCATGAAAAACGTCTGGCGCAGCCCGCCGCGCTGCGCGTCCAAGCTCGAAGCCTGTTTCAGACATGCCGTGGTCGACGTGCCACGTTGCAAGGCTGGTCAGTGCGTGCGACCGAGTAATCGGCTCACTCGCATGTTCTTCCGCATCCGAAAGTCGATCGGGTACGCGCTGATCGTCGCCGTAGTACCACTCGAGAAGCGCGTCAAGCAGCGCTGCCTTCCCGGAGCAACCTCCAGACAGCGAGTGGGCGGCCGCGATGCACTGGCGGGCGGCTTCGACGCGCGTGGGTCGACCACCGCGAATCGCCGCTCGCGCGATCGCCTGGATTCGATCTGGAGAATCCAACGACGATTCGCCTCGCAGGCCGCCGCCATGGGGGCGCCTGGTCCGCGAACTCCCGCCACGCGAATCCACGAGTCTCGCGGCGCACTCGATCTCGGCAACTGCCGCATCGACATCCTCGCCCGAGTCGTCGACCAGTGGGACATGCCTCCGTACATTCGCATCCTGAAAAACCAACGCCCTCCCCAGCCGCCACAGCGCGTCCGCGCACTCCCGCTCGCTCCGCCACTTGAGCTCCTGGTCGATCCACTTGCGGATCTGCTTGCTGTCGTCGGGGAGCGGCTCGGCTTCACGGAGGGCGGACGCGTGGATGTCGGTCGAGAGCGAGGCGCCGGCCCGTCGCTCCAGGCGGACGGTCTCGACGAATGCCTTGCAGCGATGGCAGCCGCGGAGGTGGGCGCGCGTGGCGGCGTGGCGGCCGCTCGACTCGCTGTCGCCCATCAGGGTGAGCAGCGCGTCGAGGTGGCCCGCACACGGACCTTCGTGCGTGATTTCAACGAGCGTCGTCGTGTGGCTCATCGGAACTTCGCCTGCTGGAACGAAGCTGGAGGATGGGCGCGTCCTTGGCGGGTGGCGGCGGCGGCCGTCGCCCTGCCTCGCCTCGGACCGTGATCCAGTATCCCTCAACTCGGTCGAAGAGCTGCATCTGGGCGTCGTTGAACCGCCGCCCCGCCTCGAAACGCGTCACGCCGAGTAGCTCGGCGATCTGCTCGAACTTGAGCCCGCGGCGATCGCGCAGGTGCAAAAGCTGCCTCGCCTCGCGGTCGAGCGCGATGAAAGCGTGCGCAACCCACTCCGTGAGCTGCTGCGCGGTGACTCGACACTTGGCGTCGCCGATCCGCTCCTCGGCCGCCGTCACCAGCCGCTCCGGCGGCGCGACGGAGACGGGGCGCTCGGTGGGGACCGGGACGGAGAACGCGCGGAGGAGATCCACGCGCTCGGCGATGACGGCTTCGCCGATCTCCGCCAGCTCGTGGAGCGTGGTCCAACCACTCGGGAGGGCCACGTCCCGCGGGACCCCGGACCGGGTGCGGCCGCGCCACACGGAGTGGACGACCACATGCCGGAGCTGGCGAGCACAGACCTCCGCCGCAATGTCCGCGGCCGTGAACGGCCAGCCCTCCTCGTCGAGTCGCAGCTCGAGATGAGCGATCAACCGGGGCAGGTTGATCTCGCAATAGATCGTGAACCAGCGGCGCTCGAACTGCAGGAAGAGGTGGACGCGAATGCGACGCGAGATCTCCTCGAGGCTCTCGTCGCCGGGGGCGATGGTGGCCCAGTCGACCACTCGGGTGTCGCCGCGGGCATCGCCGATCGGTGTTGCTTCCGCCGCGGTGATCGCGTCGATGTGTGCATCGCTCAGCCGAAAGAGACGGCCCGCTGGTCGAAGCACGCGCGGGCGTTGGCGCGAGTTTGGCGCGTCGGATACAGGCGGGACGTGCGCCGACCGTGACGCCTCCGTCACTCGACGGGATGCGGCGTCGTCCGCCTTCGACTGCCCTTCCTTCTTCCGTCGGGCCAAGTCGACCGATCCCCACAAACCGGAGCGACGCGCAGCAAGACGCGGACGATCCAGTGTTTCGGTATCGATGGTCGCCGAGAACGGGCGCAAGGCTAGGGGCCTCACCCGGAGCGTCAAGAAGTCGTCGGACCGGGCCCGTCGTTGCTCGCGCCTCGTTGTTCGCGTTTCGTGCGCGCCGTCGTGGCCGCCGCCGTCAGATCAGCTCGCCAAGCGCCTGGATCCCCTTCGCCAGTGGCTCGAAGCGGATCGCGCCTTCGCGCCACGCGCGCGTCCCGCCGTGGAAGACGTAGGCCTTCGCCATCGGATAGTCGGCCAGGAAGGTCTTGAGTCCGACCAGCTCCTCCGATCGCACACGCGACGAACGCTTCACCTCGATCGCCTTCAGCCCCCGCTCGCCGTAAAGCACGAAGTCGACTTCCTTGCCGAACGCGTCGCGCCAATAGTGCAGCGAGTAGCCGAGCGCGTGCGCGTCGTTGAGCGCGCGCATCTCCTGCAACACCAGCGTCTCGCACGCGGGCCCGTCGATCTCCGCCTCGACGTCGAGCGGCCCGCGCGGCCGCAACGTCCGAAAGACTCCGACATCGAACAAGAAGAGCTTCGGGTGCGCGACGATCCGCCGCTTGGCGCGCCGCGTGAACGGCGGCAGCCGGATCGCGAGATGGAGGTCCTCCAGGATGGAGAAGTAGTCCTCAACGGTCTTGCGATCGACGTGGCAGTCGCGCGCCACGGCGGTCATGTTCAGCACCTGCGCCTGCGAGAAGCTCGCGGTTTCGAGGAAGCGCGTGAAGGCGGCGAGGTTGCGCGTCAGTCCCTCTTGCAGCACCTCCTCGCGCAGGTAGGTCTGGACGTAGCTCGACAGGTAGGCGCGCGCCTGCTTGCGATCGCGCTGCGTCTGCACGACCGGCAACTGGCCGAACTCGAGCGACCATGCGAGGTCGAAGTCGTCCCCCAGCTCCACTGCGGTCAGCGGATGCATCGACAGGGTGAGCGCCCGCCCGGCGAGCAGGTTGACCCCCTTGCGCTTCAGCTTGCGCGCGCTCGAGCCGGTCAGCGCGAAGCGGAGGCGGCGCTTCTCGATGAGCCGGTGCACTTCATCAAGCAACGCCGGCACCTTCTGCACTTCGTCGAGCACCACCCAGCCGGCATGCCCCTTCGGGATCAGATCATCGAGCCGCTGCGGATTGGCCGACAGCGCGAGGGCGTGCTCCGATTCGAGCAGGTCGATGTAGACCGCGTCACCGAGCTTGGAGCGCGCCC
>CAYRQC010000613.1:0-4933 GCA_964426265.1 uncultured Phycisphaerales bacterium
TGATCTCGGGCGCGAACGGGAGCGGCTCGGCGGGAGCTGCAATCTCAAGCCACGGGAAGAGGCTGGCAAGCGCGTCGGCCGGCCCGCCAGCCTCCCGAACCAGCTCGCCGCGAAGGATCAATTCGCCGTCGGAATTGCGGGCCAGCGTCTCGAATCCCGACGACCACTTGCACTTGGCGCCGTCCGGACCGTACGCGAAGGAGCCGCGGCCGCTCGCCCGGAGCTTGCTCTTCTCAAGACCTGGCGTTGCCGCCGGCCGCCGTTTCGCCGTGGAGAAGAAGCCCTCTTCCCGCGGGGCCGGGACCTCGTCGTCGTAGTCGCTGCTTGGTTCGCCGGCGACGTCACCGGCTGATTCGAATCTCTCCTCGTCGTTGCTGGTGTCGGCCGCGCCGGTCGCGGTGCGGAGGGCGTCGATCGTCGAGTGGTCGACGTAGCCGAGCTGCTTGAGGCTCTCCACTTCCGCCAAGTCGAGCGTGTGCGAGTCGCCCGGCTTCCCGGCGTCGCGCGCCATACTCTTCGATTCGCCAAGCCGGTGACGGATCCGCGACGAATCGCCGCCGAGGCTCGCCGGCACCGTGTCGGTCGGTCCGCCGTAGCGGCCGCCGTCACCGAACGCGACCTCCGTCGATTGCGGCCGCAGCCGCTCCGTGAGATCGCGATCGAGGAGCGCAAGCGATCGCAACAGCTCGGCGCGGATGCCGACGTGCCACTGCGCCGCCTTCTTCATCTGCGCTTGAGCGAGCTCGAAGGTGGCATCGGCGCGCCCCTTGGCGAAGAACTCCTCGCCGTCGCGCATGCGCGTCCGCTTCTCGACCTGGAAGCGCTCGCGATCGGCCTCGCTCTCGAGCACGAGGAACGACGTGTAGGGCGTGACGATCTGGAACTCTTCGGAGAGGCCGATCACGCGTTGCCGGATCTCGGGTGTGCCGCCTTGCGCGAGCAGGGCATCGAGATGGTGACGCGCCCAGAGCCGCGGGATGAACGACTCCTTGCCGCCGCGATCGTCGAGGCTCAAGTCGCGGGTCACATCGAACACACCGCCGCCCGCGTGCTTGCCGGTCACGTGGACGCGGCCGCGCGTACCGCCGCGCGCATCGAAACGGCCGACGACGATCTGCTGTTGTCCGCGCGCCAGGTTCGGCACCACCTGCGGATAGACCGCGGCTGCCGCGATGCCGTCGAATGCCACCTGCAGGTCGGTCGCACCCGGAGCCGTCAGTTCGCCGAGCAGTGCGAGCGCCGTCTGTGTGGCATCGGTCCCACCGCCGATCGTGCGCAGCGAGCCGCCACCGAGCTCTGTGATCGCATTCAGGACGATCGGCTCCATCGTCGAGCCCGGCACCACCGCGTGGACGGTGCCGCGTCCCGCGAAGAGCTGGCGGATCTCCTGCGCGCACGCGCCCGGATCGGCCGTTCCGAGCGTCGGGATGCCATCGCCGAGGTAGACGATCTGAGTGTGGGGTGTTGCCGCGGCGAATGCGGCTTTGAACGTACCGACGAGATCGGACCAGCCGAGTGCCTCGCGCTGCTCGACGAAGGCGAGGGCGGCGGCGCGGTGGCTCTCGTCGTTGGTGACCGGTGCCGGGAAGGCGAAGCGTGTCGCAACATCGCAGGTGGCGAGCTGCAGCGTGTCGTGCTCGCCGAGGGCGCCGAGCAGCGCCTCCAGGAACTGGAGCTGGGTCTCGCGCATCGGCCCGCGAAGAGAGCCGGAGGTGTCGGCGAGGAGGAGCCAATCGATCGGCGCGCGCTCGTCGGGGGGTGGTGAGCCGTCGGCCGGCTTGCTTGTCGCGCTCACCGGCGGTGTGAATCGCAACAGGAAATAGCCGTCGTCGCCGCGGTAGTCCTCGACGAAGGAGAGGCTGCCGGCGGTTGCCGTGTCGGCGGTGGCGATCCGCAGCTCGAAGTCACGATCCGGGACGAACTCCTGTGCGTCGAACGAGACCGTGGCCGCGTGGTCGGTCGCCTGGATGCGACACTCGTGCGAGGGGCAGGCGACGCCGGCGAGCGTCTCGGCCGAGCTCACGCGCACCTCGATCGCGAGCTGGCGCAGCGGGTTCAGTCGCAGCAGCTCGCTCTGTAGCGCGTAGTGATAGGTGACGATGCCGTCGCGTTTCGGGAGGACCTGCGTGTAGCCGATCTTCACCCGCTTCTCGCCGACGATCGGGTAGACGCGCGCCTTGAAGAGGTTGCCGCCGGTCCATTCGAGGAGCCCGGGATCGCGTTTCTCGCGCAGGATCTGCTCGTAGATGGCGCGGGCGCGCTCCTTCTCGACGATGTCGCCTTCGACCAGCTCGTCGCCGATCCACATGCCGAAGCTCGAGATCGACGCGTCGGCCGGCAGCGGGAAGTAGAAGACGCCTTCGAGCACGGCGGACGTGTGATTGAGGAACGATTCCTCGATGACCGTGCGCGCGATCTGGTCGCGCACGTCGACCGCGACCTTGTGGTATCCGAGCGTGAGCGGCACCTCGCGCCCATCCACCGTGGCGAGCAGCGAGCCCATCGCCTCGGTTGACTGCCCCGCCTTGTAGCCCGCGAGCCACTTGGGATCGTCGCCGAGTCTCTCGAGCTTGCCATCGCGGGCGCGCAGCACCGTGCGAGCCGTGAGGGCGAACGTCGTCCCGCCTGGACCCGACGCGGCGATCGGAGTCTTGTCGCTCGCGCCGATCTCCACCTCGCCGGCGCCAACGCGAACGTGGCTCGCTTCGCCGAGCTCCACCTGCGCTCCCGGTCCCAGGATCAGCGTGGCGCCGCTCTTCAGCCGAGCCGACAGCGCGTTGGCGCCGCGCGCTCCGGTCTTCAGCCACTCCCCGGCGAAGAGCGGCGTCTGCTCGTCGGCGCTGCGCCAGCGCATCTCCGTCGCGCCACGCGCAAGCGCGACTCCCTCCCGATCGACCACCTTGCCGAGGGAGTGGTCCGCCGAGAGCTCCTCCTGGACTCGCGGATCGAGCGTGTAAGCGGCCCCGCGGGGAGCGACCAGCGGCAGCGCCGCCAGCGCGAGAGTGGCGATCGCGAACGGTAGTGAGGAGCGCATGAGTGGCAGTTCCACAGCCGATGGAGCGGCAATCGACGTTTCCGTACGACAACGCCGCGCCGTCACTCTTGTTGGACACCGTTCTTGTTGGACACCGTCCAGGTCATCTTGCGCCACCGTTGGATGGCGCCACGCCTGCGAAGTTCCGCGCCACCCGGTGGATCCGTGCCTGGCACCAATCACCCGCCTGAACGGTGCCAGGCACAAACCCACCGGGTGATCGGTGCCTGGCACGGAAGACCCGGTGGGTTTGGGCCTGGCACCGATCCGTCACTTCGGCGGAAACCCCTCGGGCATCCAGGCGAGCAGGTCGGCGACGGTGGCGCGGGCGGCGTCGGAGGTGGGGATGCCCCAGGCTTGGAAGAAGGGGCCGAGGTTGCGGTGGCAGGCGCGCGAGAGGGTGACCAGCCAGAGGTCGCGCTTGGTGTCGTCAGTTCGCGGGCGCTCGCGGCGCGGCAGCGATTGGTAGTCGGAGAAGGCCTTCTTGAAGACGTCCCAGCCGAAGGCTTGCTCCACTTGCAAGTACATCTGGAGCGCGAGGAACGGGTCCTTCTTCCAGGCATCGAACGGCGCGCCAGCCGCGAGATGGGCGGCGATCCGGCTCGCGCCCCCATTGAGATCGGCGTGCCCCTCCATCACCTTCACGCCGCAGACGGTCTCGAGGATGTAACAGCAGACGATGTTGTTCGTCACCTCGCCGGTGCCTTCGAACGTCCACTCGGGCCCCTGGTGGTTGTGACCGAGCTCGTGGAAGAGGCCCCAATCGCCGGCCGCGAGCTTCGCCGGGTCGGTCATGGTCGCCACCGCGTCGAGGTGGGTCATGATCGGGTAGCCCGAGTGCATGTAGCCCGCCGCGAGCTGCACGTCGGCGACATAGCGCTCCGGACTCTTGCGCGCACGCGGGAGCGCGACGAGGTCGGCCGCGGCGTCGGCGACGCGATTCCACATCGCGAGCAACGCCTCGGGATCGTCGAGCCCGCGGATCGCACTGCTCGGCACCGTCACGACGATCTTGTCGCTCGCCAGCTCGGCCCAAGGTGCCGGTTGGTTGCGCAAGCCCGCTTTCCAAGTCGCGTTGTTGTCACGACCGAGCTCGAACCACGGCGCCGCCACGCCGCCGGCGATCTCGATCTCGACCTTGCCGATCGCGCAGCCGTCCGGTACGTCGAGGTAGATCAGACCGCCCAGCGGCGAGGCGAGTGGCGTGGTCAGCGCCGTCACCGGCACGCGGCTCACGACCTTCGGCGCGCGCTGCCACTCGTCGAGCTCGAACAGCTCGTCGGTGTGGGCGCCGATCTGCAGCCAAATCCCTACACCGGCGGCCGGCGCCGGTATCGCAAGGTTGATCACTTCGCCCGGCGCGGCGTAGAGCCCGGTCGAGTGCCAGCGCGGCTGCGCGGTGTCGATCGTCCGCTTGCAGGGGACGCGCGGCGCGTCGCCCGGCACGGCGCCGGGAAACGACTTGGCGGCCGCGAACGGCTTCACGTCCTGCGGCCGCGCCCGTTCGGCTTCGCGGATGAGGAACGCGAAGAGCGCGCGATTCGCCCCCGACAGCTTCACCAGCGGATCGCTCGGCGTCGGGTCGATCTGGTCGATCTTCTTGCCGCCGACGCTGAGGAGCCGCGGCCGCAGCAGCTTGTCGTCCGCCGGCAGCACGCGCACCAGCGCGGTCATGGTCGCGCTCGCCTGGAACATCGGCTGGTCATTCTTGATCTTGGTCAGGTCCTTGTTGTGGTTCCGGAGGTAGTCGAAGGCCGGATCGGCGTGGGTGAGGCGCGGCGGTTCGCGCTCGGTGCTGAAGCCGTCGCCGCCGGTCTTGCCAAGGAACCCGCCGGTCCAGGCCACGCCAAACCGCCCGAAGAGCCGCTGCAGCGGGTTGTCATCGAGCGACGCCTTGTT
>CAYRQC010000614.1:0-4833 GCA_964426265.1 uncultured Phycisphaerales bacterium
GGAATCGGCCGGGCAGCGTCGGAGAGGCCCTCCGTACCCAGTCCGTGATTTGCCCCCTCCCGTTCGGAGCTCTCTAGATGACGATCCCGCTCGCGACGCTTCGGTTCGCGACCGCTCCACGCCAGCGGTCGCTGGCGACCGCGAAGGCGATGGCCTTCGCGGCCGCCGCCTGTCAGTCGAACGAGCCGACCATCGAGCCGATGTCGCTGCACGAGCGCGAGCAGCTCGCGGCGCTCCGCCACTACGACCCGAAGAGCGCCCGGCTCGAGGACAAGGGGACGCTCTTCGTCACCCTCGACCAGAATCTGCGCAAGTGGCGCGAGCTGGGCGTCCGCACCGAGATCGCCGACATCGATCAGCGGACCAGCCTCGAAGTCGTGATGACGCGCCAAGTCTACTACAACTTCGACACCATCCTGAACGAGCTCCAGCACGGCACCGATCCCGAGCACCGCGTCACCGCGGCGGCCGCGCTCGGCTTCAGCCGGATCCCTGCCCCCGACCAGCCGGGCGGCGATCCGTCGTTCCCGGTCGTCCATACGCGAGCGGTCGCGCCGCTGCTCGCGGCGCTCGAGTCACCGCAGACCGAGCTGGTCGAGAACGCGTTGCTCTCGATCGGGCGGATCGGCGCGCCGGAGACGCCGCGCGCGCTCCTGGTCGAGCTGATGGTGCAGCACCACAACGCTGACGTGCGCGCCAACGCGGCGCTCGCACTGGCGCAGGTTGCGACGCCGGAGGACGCTCCGCTCATCATGGGCCCGCTGTTCTCGGCGCTCGGCGACGTGAGCCCGATGGTGCGACTGCACGCCGTCAAGGCGCTCGGAAAGCTGCAGGACAACGAGGTGCGCGCGGCGCTCGTCGACCGGCTGCGACGCGATGACACACCGCTGGTGCGGGCGTGCGCCGCGCTCGAGCTTGGAAAAATCGGCGATGCCGGCACCGTCAGCTACCTGATCGAAGGTTTGCAGTCCGAGGCGCAGCTGGTCGCCTTCCAATGCCATCAAGCGCTGGTCCGGATCACGAAGAAGACCGACCTCAGGGGCTACGTGTCGTGGCGCGATTGGTGGGACAACTCGCCGGCGAATCCGGGCAAGGCGAGCAAGACCTGACGGCAGGGCCGCCGCGCAGGAGTCTCCAACCAGCGCGATGGAACGGCGCGAGCCGCCGATAGCGCGTCCGCACGGCCGACCAGAGTTCGAGGGGCAACGTCGACGCATGCCCGGGCTCACCGCGCGCCGTTTCGAGGTAGCTCTTCGTGAAGAGCGCGAGATCGTGCGCAGCGAGCCGGCTGCCGATCAGCCCGAGCTTCTCCGCCGATCGCAGCAGCCGCGCGAGGTTGGCGACCGCCGCGATCGGGGGCAGCGCGGCCCGGAGACGCGACTTCTCGAGATCGATCACGAAGGCGCGCGGCGGCTCGTCGGCGCTGAAGAGGAGGTTCCTGACGTTGAGATCGGCGTGGTCGACGCCGGCGGCGTGCAGTTGCCGGATCGCCTGCGCCGCCGCGACGAGTGCGGCTCGCAGGGCGGCGACCGGCACCGGGCCGGAGAGCAGCTCGCATCCATCGCGCGCCGCCGGAAGCTCGCGCGTCGCCAGGTCGAGCCGGAGCAGCGGCCCGCCCGCGCGCCGCAAGCGCGCGAACGCGAAGGGCATCGTCGGCGCACCCGCGTTCTCGAGCTCCAGCAGCAGGCTGACGGTTTCAAGCAGCCGCCGTCCACCCACGAAGCGGTCGGCGAAGAAGCGCCCGAAGAGCCCACCGCGGCGCAGCGTCTTGGCAATCACCGCGACGCCCGCCAGCTCGAGCCGAACCGGCCGGCCGCGACCTGCGTGCGCGGTCACGCTGCTTCCCGCAAGGTCCGCGAGAGCGACGTCGCACAGCAGCCCACCGGCGACGGCCGCATCGAGCAACGGTGGCGCGGCCAGCAGCGTCACGCGCCCATCGGGCGACCGGCGCTCCACGAGGCCGAGCTTGTCCTGTGTCTCCGTCATCGGTAATCCCGCGGCGCATGATGGCCGACGGGAGCGTGCTCGTCATCCGACTGAGTGCCCTCGGCGACGTGCTCTTCACGTTGCCTGCGGTGCACGCCCTGCGCACGGCACGCCCCGGCATCGCGATCGACTGGGTGGTCGAAGACCGGGCGGCGTCGCTGCTCGACCTCTATCCCGGCATCCGGCAGCGCATCGTCTGGCACCGTTCCCGAATCGGGGCGCAGGGCCACAACCCGCTGCACTGGCCGGCGGCGGCGGCGGCGCTCGTCCGCCATGCGGGCGCGCTGCGACACGAGCGGTACGACGCCATCCTCGACTTCCAGGGCAATCTCAAGAGCGGCATGCACTTGCTGCTGGCGCGCGGCGGGCGACGGCTCGGCCTCGATCGCGCCCACAGCCGCGAAGGGAACTGGCTCCTGCGACGAGAGCAGGTGATGCCACCGCCGGATGCACTCCATCGTGTCGAGCTGGCGCAAGCGATCGTTCGCGCCCTGGTACCTGAGCTGCCGGCAACCCCGGCCGCGCCGCCGCTCACCATTCCCGCCGCGAGCCGCGACTTCGCCGAACAGGCGTTGCGTGAAAGCGGTCTGGTCGCAGCTCCGTTCCTCGTCCTCCACCCGGGCACGTCGGCGTTTGGCGCCTTCAAACGCTGGCAGCCCGAGCGCTTCTCCGCGCTCGCCGACCTGCTCTTCACGCGGCGATCGTTGCGGTCGCTCGTCACTTGGGGTCCGGGTGAGGAAGAGCTGGCGCGCAAGGTCGTGGCCGTCTGCAAACAGCCGTCGGCGATCGTCGCACCGCGCACCCGCTCGCTGCCCGATCTGGCGGCGCTCCTGGTGCGCGCCCGCCTCGCGATCGCGAGCGACTCGGCCGCGCTCCACTTGGCGGCCTTCCTCGGCACACCGGTCGTCGCGCTCTACGGACCCAAGGACCCGCGCCGCTACGGACCGCGGTTCGCACCGAGCCGAGTCGTCCACACTTGGTTGCCGTGCAGCCCGTGCAGGCGCCGCACCTGTCCCGACGTGCTCTGCATGGAGGAGATCTCGATTCGCCAGGTCTTCGAGGCGACGGAGGAGTTGCTGAACGAAGAGCCGTCGACGTGAGCTGCATGAGCGTCGTCGCCAGCGCTTCAGGATCGCTCAGCGATCGCGGTAGGCGACCCACTCGCTCGGCGTCGAAACGAACTGTCCGAGGGCATCGAGCCCGATCGCCTTCAACTCGAGATCGTGGGCGCTCGTCGGCACGTCCGGATAGGTGCCGGTGAAGCGGCCGAGGCCGTCCGTGAACGTGACGATCACCGGCTGGTTCACGGGCCGGCCGTCGATCGCGACGAGGAGGATCGTCAGCGGGCTGTTCGGCGCGAAGCCGGCAGCGACCAGCGAGGTGCGGTAGTCCCTCGCGCCGCCGATGCCTGGTGTCGGCGGGGGCGGCGGGGGCGGCGATCCGCCACCGAGCTCGTCGGTGCCGCCGCCGCTCGACCCCGGAAAATCGTCGAAGACGCGGATGTGCCGGGCCGACAGGAAACGCGGTCCGCCGCGCAGCACGCCCATCACGAAGGGATTGCGATAATGGTCGTTGGTGAAAAAGGGGTCGGAGAAGCCGTCGCCGTCGAGGTCGGCTCCTCCATTGAGGAACTGCTCCGAGGCGCCTGCGTCATGGAGGGCGACACTGTCAGTGTTGACGAGCAAGGTGCCCGTCTTGCCGGAGACCACCCAGGTTGTTCCCGCGCGGTCGTACCGGTGGCCGGGGTCGTCGACGCCGTAGTGGACGAACCAGTCATGGAATCCGTCGCCGTCGACGTCGCCGGCGGTAGGACCGACGAGGGAGATCGGGCGGTCGATGCCTTCGGGCAGGAGTTCATGCAGCGTGTGGAGCGTGCGCCCCGAATAGGCCGCCACCCTTCCGTCGATCCCGCCGATCGTGTCCTTGAGGGCATACGTCACGAAGTCACCGATTCCGTCGCCGTCCAGGTCTCCTGCCGTGGTCACCTTGAATCCGAGACGCTCGCCGGGCTGCGTGCCGTGGAGCTCCTTCAGCTTGCCGCCGGTGCGCAGGGACCAGATCGTCACCTTGCCGCGCTTCCCGTAGGCATCGGGATCGCCGATCGCCAGGTCAGGGACACCGTCCCGGTCGACGTCGTCGAGGACCGCGTAGATCCCGCTGTCGTAGGAGCTGTAGTTGTTCGGAAATCTCTTCAGGCGGGCGAAGGTCGCGGATGAGTAGGCATCGACGTCGCCATAGCCCACGAGGAAGTCGCGGATCCCGTCGCCGTCGAGGTCGGCGACCGATTCGAGGAACCCGTCATCGGCACCTGCATGCAGCTCGCTCTGATCGGCGCCCGAATAGAGCACCGCTCCCCGGTAGGAGCCGTCGCCGGAGGCGAGAAAGTCCTCGACGCCATCGCCGTTGACGTCATCGCCGAGTCCGGCGACGGACATGCCGAAGGAGGTCTCGTTGCCCATGATCGAGAACAACATCGCTCCGGTCTTGCCGTCGAGCCCGAAGACGAAGCCATATCCGACGTAGCCCGAATTGTCGGGCGCCCCGACGAGCATGTCGCGACAACCATCGCCGTTCAGGTCCCCGACGATCTCCATGTCGTAGCCCACGTCGCGGCGCAGCGTTCCGGTCACGCGCCAGATCTCGTCCTGTCCCGCCGCCCACGGAGCGGCCACGATCCCGAGAACCGTCGCCAGCACGACCTTGCAACCCGTCATCGGAGGGCTCCTCGTATCGGACGAGGTCGTCGACATCTTCATTCCCGTCCGCTTCTTCTGGGTGAGGCGACGGAGGTGGCTGAAGCTCCACGGCAGGAACCGCTGCGGCCCGCTCGAACGAGCGGCGCGATAG
>CAYRQC010000615.1:0-8685 GCA_964426265.1 uncultured Phycisphaerales bacterium
GTAGACGACGATGCGCGCCGGCGGTCGCGTTTGCGCCAGCAGGGCACGGACGCAATCAATCAGGTAGGCACGCCCGTTCCAGTTGCAGATCGTGGCGGTGACGTCGAGCGCAGGGAGCACGCGCAAGATCATCGACCGTCCCGGGGCGCCGAAGCAAGCGGGCGGTGTGCCGGGACCGGGCAAGCCGCCGCGATCAGTGCACCGGCAACCGGAAATCGGGCGCCTTGCAGACCTGGCGGCGCGCAAGGCAATAGGGCAGGTTCGCGAAGGCGTTGAGAGTCGCCTTCACGGCGATCCAGAGGCCGCCAGGCGTCTGCTTCAACGCTTGATCGAGGCCGATCGTGCCGGTCGCTTCGGCGGCGGCGGCGCCGGCTGGGGCGGCCATGGTCGCCGCACCACCGAACAGCGCCTTGCTCGCGAGCCGCCACGCCGCGCGCCCCACATCGCTCCACGCGCAGTGCTTGAACGAGTAGAGCCAGAAGTTCCGCACGTGGTAGTAGAGGCTGCGCTTGCCCGCCTTGAGGCCGAACGGCGTCGCGTGGAAGGTCACGACCTCCGGGCAGAGCAGCACGCGACCGCCGAGGTTCAAGATGCGCGTCGCGAGGTCGCGCTCGTTGCCGTAGATGAAGAAGCGCTCGTCGTACCAGCCGGCGGCGGCGAGGACGTCACGGCGGACCAGGCTGCCGCAGCCGCGGAACGTGCAGAGGTAGCGCTCCTCGCAGACGTCGGGGCGCGCGAGGTAGTCGTCGGGCATCTGCGGCTCGATCACCACCGTCGTGAGCAGCGCCGTCGAGGGCGGCTCGCGCTCGAAGCGTTCGAGCAGCCGCGCGATCCAGCTCGGTGGCAGGACCACGTCGTCATCGAGGATCGCGACGAACTCCTGCGTCGCCGCCTTGAAGCCGATGTTGAAGGTCTGGCACGCGCCGAAGCCCGAGTGCGGCATCTCGATGAGCTTCACGTCGGGAAAGTCGGCGCGCACGGCCGCGGCGGTCCCGTCGCTCGAGGCGTTGTCGACCACGATCACTTCGGTCGGCGGCGCGCTCTGTTGCTGCAGGGCACGCAGGTTGGCGATCACGTGGTCGCGCTGGTTGAAGCTCGAGAGGACACAGCTCACCGGGGCGCGTGAACCGGATGGGGACGGCGGGCTCATGGCAGCCCGAACCGCTCGTGCAGCGCGGTGAGATCGCGTAGCAGCTCCGTGATGCGCGCCGGCGCAACCTCCATGAAGGCCTCGGCGTACTCGACGCCCGGCAGGTCGATGTTCATCGTCCTTGCGTAGGCAAGACCGAGCCGGCGGCCGATCAGGTCGTTGTAGCGGAGCTGGCTCGTGAACTGCGCGAGTGCCTCGCGCTTCCGGTCGATCCACGGCGTCACGTCGAGCAGGAAGCTCGCGAGCGTCGGGTGGTTCACCTCGAAGCCAAAGAGGCGGACGATCAGCGACGAGCGCGCGAGCGCCGCGCCCGCCGCGATCCCAGTCGCGAGATGATCGGGATGGCACTCGAGGAGCGAAGGCGCATAGACGATCGCCGGTGCCACGCGATCGATCTCGGCGACCATCGCGTCGACCAGAGCAGTGCTCGGCGTGAGCTTGCCGTCGGGAAAACGCAGGCCGCGCAGCTCATGGAGGCCGAGCACCGCCGCCGCCGACTTCGCCTCGCGCAACCGCACCGCGATCAGGTCGCCGCCGGCGGTCTGCTTGGGATCGCCCGCCTCGCCGCCGGTGACGTGGACGACGTGGACGCGATCGCCGCGCGCCACGTGGAACGCGAGCGCACCGCCGCAACCGATCACCTCGTCGTCGGGATGGGGCGCGAAGACCAGCACCGGCCCGCGCGCGATCGAACGCGGATCGATCAGCGGGGTGAAGCCACGGAACGGCTTCCAGGCGGAGTCGCTCACGTGGCACCACTTTGCGCTGCGGCGACGGCGGCGAGGTAGTGGCGGCGCAGCGCTCGCTCGTGATCGGCGAGGAGCTGCGGGCCGGGCGGCAGCGCCGCGCGCATCGCCGCCAGTCGTTGCGGATCGTCCATGAGCTGCGACAACGTAACGCAGAGCGGGGCGACGGTGTCCACCGGCACCGCCACGCCGAACGGGACGACGCGCCGCGCTGGAGCGCCGCGATCGGAGACGACGAGCGGCAGCCCGAGCGCGATCGCCTCCTCCACCACCAGCGAGTAGGTCTCGTAGGCGCGGGACGGAAAGACGGCGAGATCGAATGCGGGCGCCATCGAAGCGAGCCGCGCGAGGTCGTACTCGCCATGCCAGGTGACCGGGAGGCCGGCCGCGGCCGCGCGCAGATCGGTGGCCTCGGCGGGCAGGGGCTCGCCGAAGAAGTGGAGCTCGACGCCGCCGCGCTGGGCGAGCAGGCGAACCGCATCGAGGAGCAAATCGCTCCCCTTCAGCTTCGACAGGTTGCCGAAGCTCACGAGCCGCAGCCGTCCAGGCGCCGGCCGATGGGCCGCGCGCGCCGGCACGCGCGCAAGGCCGAGCGCGAGGCTCTGCATCTTCTCGCTCGGCACCAGACCGGCCTTGACGAGCAGCTCCGCATGGAACTCGGAGGGTGCGAGCACCACGTGCGCGCGATCGAGCTCGGCTGCGAAGGTGGTGCGGCGCGCCGCGATCCGCGCGCCGAGGTCGGCGTGGCCGTCGTCCGGCCGGAGGCAATCGACGCAGCGCGCGACCGGCACCGGCAAGTCGCTGCCGCAGAAGAAGCCATCGGGTCGCAGGAAGAAGAAGCGCGGGCAGGCCGCGTAGGCATCGTGCAGGCTCACGACTGCGGGCAATGGCGCGAGCCGCGCCAGCAGCCGATCGCCGAGGTTGAACCAGTGGTGCAGGTGGACGACATCGGGAGCGCATGCGTGCACCGCCGCCAACGCCGCCGCGAGCGCCTGGGGCGGCTCGAAGTGCACGCCGAATGGCTCGTCGTGACGCCGGTGGACGCGCGTCACCGGCACGCCGTGCCACTCCTCGCGCGAGGTCGCCGCCGCGTCATCGCGCCGCGCACTGCCGGTGACGACGGCGACCTCCAGATCAGCCGTGCGCTGCAGTCGGACCAGCTCGCTGAGGTATTGCTCGGTCCCGCCGCGAAACTCCGGCGGGAAGCTGTGGACCAGGTGGACGACGCGGAGCGGCCGGCTCACCGCGCCCTCGCATCGGGAAGCAGCCGCCGGAACGCCTCGCCGTAGCGCGCCTCCTTCGGCAGCAGCGCCGAGCGATAGGCGTTGAGCCCGCTGAAGCAGTGGCTGATCGCCGTGTGGCGGATCTGGCTGACGTAGAGCCCGGCAAGTGTGACCTTTTGCTCCATCACCGGGGTGACATCGACGACGAACTCCGGCACCAAGGTGCCCCAGATCTCGTAGCCGAGCAGCACCGCGGCGATGCCGCTGGCCGCCACCCCGCTGATCGCAACCGCCCGCCGCGCCGCCAGCGCGACGACGAAGTGGTCGGCGTGCAGCTCCCCTTCATGGGGCGCGTAGACGACCGCCGGCTGCACGCGCCGGATGATCGCCGCGAGCAACGGCACGACCGCGCCGAGATCCTCTTCGCGCGCGCGCGCTCCGTCGGGAAATCCGAGGAACGAGATCGTCGTCCCCATGCTGGCCGCGACCGCCCGCGACTCCGCCTCGCGAGTGGCGCGCAACGCGGCACGATCGCCGACGCCAGCGCCGATCCCTCCCCCAACGCCGCCGCCTGCCCTGACCCCACTGCCGCCAGCTCCCCCGACGCCATCGTCGCCAGCAGCTCGGCCATCGTTCGTCCCATCGGTCACGACCACCACGTGCACCGGATCGCCGAGCCGCCGATGAAGCAGCAGCGTCCCGCCCGGCCCGATCAGCTCGTCGTCGGGATGGGGCGCGATCACCAGCACCGAGCCACGAATCGGCGGGTCGACGCAGGCAACCGGCAAGGGCAGCGGATCGAGATAGGGGTCCATGGGGGTTGCATCATCCGTCGAATCGCCGCGGACCGGCTCGAGTCATTCCTCGGCACAAAGTCGTATCCGACTACGACCGATGAGTCGAAGCCGTCATCGCCATGACCGGTCGACTCTATGGCTGGTGGTCGGGTGGCAACGGCAGCGGCGCCGGAGCGCCGTCCTCCGCGTATCCGAGCGCCGCGAGCGCCACCCGCAGGGCACTCTGCTCCTCGGCGCTCGCCGTCGGCGCGATCGCTCCGGCGGTCAGCCGTGCGTGACGCGCGAGCTGCGCCGCGATCTGGGTGCGCAGTTGCCGCTCCAGCGCCGCGGCGACGGCCGGCTCGGTCGCGAGCAGGTCGTGCAGCTCGTGCGGGTCGCTCGACAGTCGGTAGAGGGCGTGCGATCCGGAGCTGCGATAGATGTACTTGTACTCCGCGCCAATCAGCGCGAGCTCACCGCGCGACGGGTTCGACATCGCGAAAACCGGGTGCTCCTCGAAGCCCTCGGCGAGCACGTTCCGGCCGCTTGCCTGCGCGAGGAGCTCGTCACTCGGGAAACCAGGAGTCGCGGCGAGTGCGGTCGGCAGCACGTCGATGGTCGAGACGACGTCCGAGATCCGCGCGGGTGGACGCCCCGGAACGCGCAGGAGGAACGGCACGCGCAGCTGCTCGTTCCAGACGTGCGCGTGCAACAGGAACCCGTGCTGCCCGAGCCCCTCGCCGTGGTCGCCGGCGACGACGAGCGTGGTCGCGTCCCATGACTGGCGTCGAACGAGCGCGT
This sequence comes from uncultured Phycisphaerales bacterium, assembly GCA_964426265.1. GTDB lineage: Bacteria > Planctomycetota > B15-G4 > B15-G4 > SIAN01 > SIAN01. The sequence continues at coordinate 4,697 of CAYRQC010000615.1, forward strand.
CCCGCAGCGTGCGCACGTGGTCGTCCATCAAGCGCAGGCCCGCGTCGTACTCCGCGAAGACTGGCGCCAGGTCGAGCGCGGCCGACAAGCCGTCCGTTGCCGCCAGGATCGGCGGGATGCCGAGCGCGGCGAGGTGACGCTGCAGCAAGTCATCCCCGGGAAACAAGTCGACGTGAACCTGGTTGCGCTCGCGCGGCGGAGCATGCGCGTCGAAGAGGTGCACCCACAGGAAGAACGGCTCGGGCACCGTCGCGAGCCAGCGCAGCGCGTCGTCGAGCGTCTCGGTGCCCGGCCGGACGTGAAACTGCGGCTCCGTGAAGGCCGCAAACCCCGCGGCGATGCCGGTGATGCGCTTGACGGTGGCGCCACTCACGAAGCCGCCGGTCTGCCAGCCGGCGTCGTGAAGGAGCTGCGCGACCGTGTGAAGGCTCGGCGACGTGGCCAGCGCGCGCGACGCCTGGACGCTCTCCGCTTCCCGGAACGCGCCCGACGTCACGCCGTGTTCGAGGGGATGGAGCCCGGTCATCATCGACGCGTGCGACGCCGTCGTGTTCGGGATCACCGAGTAGCAGCGCTCGAAGACGAGCGACTCGGCGGCGAGGGCATCCAAGGTCGGCGTGGTATCGCGGAAGTAGCCGTAGCAACCGACATGGTCCGCGCGCGTCGTGTCGAACGTGACGAGCACCAGGTTGGGGCGTCGCTCGCGCGCCGCCGGCCCCGGGTCGGCGGATGGGGCTTGTGGCGACGCCGTCACGAGCGCCAGCAGCAACCGCATTGCGGTCACGACCACCATGTCACGGGCTCCGGTATGGCCGGTCGCGATCGCGGGAGGGCGCGTCGATCATCCGCGCGTCATCATGCGCTTCGCAACGCTGCGACGTCCAGCGGCGGAGAGTCGAAAACCTCCATCGGCCGCGGTCGGTAGTTCGGCACGTCGATATCGAGCGGCGTGATTCACCGGTCAAGACCGCCGTACCCGATACCATCTCGGCGACACTGAAGTCAGCACCGAGGACCGCCGTCAACGTGCGGTCGCCGCCGTGGCGGAACGAGGAGATGTCTTGAAGCATCCGAGTGTCGACTGGTCGTTTGCGGACCTCGTCCAGGCACTGGACGAGCGCTGCCGGGACGGGCGCGTGAAAGCGACGCGGGCTCCCGACGATCCCGCGCTCATGCTCTATTGCTACACGCAAAGAGCCATGTTCGACGGCTCGTGGGATCCGGTCGTGGAGCTGGCGCGCGGCCTGGTGCTCCATCACGGACTGCAACGGGTGGTGGCGCGGCCGTTCCCGAAGTTTTTCAACTTCGGCGAACGGTCGGCGGCGCTGCCGGCGGAGCCGTTCGAGGTCTTCGAGAAGTTCGATGGCTCGCTCGGGATCGTCTTCCACGATGGGCGGCGCTGGCGCGTCGCGACCAAGGGCTCGTTCATCGCGCCGCAGGGCGCCTGGGCCGAGCGGTGGCTCGAGCAGCGGCGCTTCGTCGGGCTCGAGATCGGCAGCACCTACCTCTTCGAGATCATCTACGGCGCGAATCGCATCGTCGTGCGCTACCCGTTCGAAGGGCTCGTGCTGCTCGCCATCTTCGACGAGGCGGGGATCGAGCGGCCGTCCGGCGATGTCGCGGCGTTGGCCGAGTCGATCGGCGCGCGCGCCTGTCCGACGTTCCACTACCCCTCGCTCGCCGCGATGCAGGCGTCGGTCGCGTCGTTCGCCGCCGATCGCGAGGGCTTCGTCATCCGTTTCCGGTCGGGCTACCGCGTCAAGCTGAAGGGCGCCGAGTACCTGCGCATCCATCGCCTCGTCAGCCGCGTGACGCCGCTGATGATCTGGGAGTCGCTTTCGGACGGCATCGATCTCGACGTGATCCGCCGCGAGATCCCGGAGGAGTTCTGGAGCGACTTCGACCAGATCCGTGCGCTCCTCGAGGCGCGCTTCCGCCAACTGGTCCACGACGTCGAGCAGGAGCGCGCACGCTTCGCCGGCGCAACCGACAAGGAGCTCGGGCTCGCGCTCCAGTCGGTCCCCGCGGCGGTGCGGCCGTTCATCTTCTCGTCGCGCAAGTTCGGCGACCGTTGGTTCGACAAGCCGATGTGCCGCGCGTCACTGCACCGCACGTTCCGCCCCGACTCGAACGTGCTCGAGGGCTACACGGCGAGCGCCGCGATCGAGCGCGCGCAGGATGACGGGTAGCGGACGCAGCCCATCCAAGTCGCCACGCCGTCTAGTAGATGTCGCTATCCCCCATCGTGAGCGCGAGGTTGTCCCGCGCCTGCTCCGCCGTGTAGTCGGAGCCGGGCACCCTCCGGATGCAGTAGTTGAAGATCGAGCCGCGGGTCTGGAAGCCGATCGATTCGAGATCGGCGCGGTGGGGATTCGGCGGCGGCGCCCAGGTGAGGAAGGTCGTGAGCTTGGGTGACGAGGCGGCGGCCGAAGCGCGCGCTGCGGCATGCGCGGCGTCACCGAGCAGCGCCCTCCAAGTCGCACGATCGCCCGGCGCGATCACCCAATCGACGATCGGGACGATCTCCTTGCGGAAGGCGTGCCACGAGAGACCGTGGACCAGGAAGCCGCGCAGCTCGCCACTTGCTGATTCGGCGCGCAGCAGTCGGTAGTGGATCGCCGGATGGTCGGCGTAGCGCCAGTTCCAGTGGCGAGCGTCGCGAATCGTGGCCGCGCCCGACGCCACTCCCATCCGCGTCGCCACCCGCGGCGCGAGCGCGGCGTCGAACGCTCCCAGCTCCCCGCCCAAGCGCTCGATCTCCTCGACGTGAATCGCCTCGCGCTGCCACCTCGCCACGTCGGCCAGCGGGAGCTCGAGCTCGGGCAGCGGACAGTGGATCGGCTCGTAGCCGGCGAGCCGCACACCGACCCGGTGCGCTTCCGGGTTGGCGAAGCCGTAGATGAAGCGAAGCTTGCTCTTGTCGAGAAACTGGTCGTACCACGCATGAACCAGCGTGAGGAAGACGCCCGATTTCTTGAGGGAACGGCGGAACTCGGGCGCGACCACGGTGTCGACCGACTGGCCGAGACGAAACTGGCCGTCGGGAAACCGGACGCGCGCCGGGATCGCGGTGTAGGTTCCGACGATCTGCCCCTCGGACTCGGCCACCATGGTGGCGTGACCTTCGGGATTCGCGGCGAACTGCCAACGCCAGTGGGAGAGCGGCCGCGGCTCGAAGTCGGGGTTGCCGATCGCGAAGACGCGGTTGAAGAGCGCGAGGATCCCGTGCTCGTCGCCGTCGCGGAAGACGCGGACGGAGAAGGTCCGGGACGGCGCGACCTCGTTCTCGCTCATCGCTCGCCTCCTCGCCGCGTTGCCGCGCCTTTCACGCCCGCAACGCCCGCCCGACGATGCGACGGATGTCGCGCAAACCCGCTTGCAGCGCGGCTCCCGATGCGCTCCGCCACACTTTCACCGCCTCCTCGAACGCCCGCAGCAGCAGCCAGCTCTTCAGCACGACGCCGCCGCGCCAGCCGTGCCGCATGCGGTAGTAGCGCACCCGGTTGACGATCCACTCGCCGGTGAAGTCGCGGTACTGCGCGGTCGACTTGCCGACGTGGTGGAGCACCTCCGCCTGCGCGAGATATCGGATCTTCCGGCCGCGATCGTGAAGCTGCTGGCAGAGCTCGACGTCGTTGAAAAAGAGGAAGAGGCGCTCGTCGAAGCCGCCGATCTCCTCGAAGAGGGCGCGGTGGATCAGGAAGCAGGCGCCGGGCGGCTGGTCGACGTCGGCGTCGCCGAGGTGGTCGAAGTCCTCCATGAAGTAGCGGCGCACGGCGGGGCCGCGACCGTGGCGGCGCTCGAGCCACGAGTCATAGTGCCAGCCGGCGGCGAGCGTCGGGAAGCGCATGCAGGCGCGTTGCAGGCTGCCGTCGGGGTTCACCAGCCGCGGCGCCGCGGCACCGTACGCGGGATAGCGGCGCAGGAAATCGACCAAGACCGCGAGCGCCCTCGGCCGCACCTCGGTGTCACTGTTCAGCAACAGCAGC
>CAYRQC010000616.1:0-7783 GCA_964426265.1 uncultured Phycisphaerales bacterium
CGCCGAAGAGGCGGCGGGCCGACCGGATCTTACGCGGGTCCAGATCGACGCCCCACACGTCGCGGTCCGGACGGGAGAGAGCGAGTACCGCCGAGAAGAGCCCGAACCCGCACCCGAGGTCCGCCACGCGCCCCGGCGGAACCCAGGGCTCGACCGCGCGCATGGGGGACCCGTGCCAGCGCTCCCGGAGCCGGATCGCCTCGAAGGGGCCGCACCCCGCCGTGAGCCTCCGGACGTCGCCGAAGCCTCCCGCTCTACGGACACAGCCCCGGATTCATCAATGTCTACTCGGGTCGGACCCTCGTCGAGATCGCTCGTTTCGACGGCACAACCGATTCGAACGACCTTCGGCTCGGGCGGGCCATCGGCGATCTCGACGGCGACGGCGTCGGTGACTTCATCCAAAGCGAGTATTCGCCCCGAACCGTCTCGGTCTTCTCTGGACGCACGCTCGCGCGTCTGGCCGACGTGACGCGCGAGCACAACAACCCCTACTACTCACCCGAGACGCTCGCATTCCCGGCCTTCGATCTGGACGGCGATGGCTTCGACGAGGTGCTGCTCGCGGGCGAGGACGAGCTCCTGCTCGCGCACGGGTCGCCGCGCTTCCTGTCCACTCAACCGAGCGTGGTGCAATTGCCACCTCCCTGGCCGCCGGCCGGCGATCACGGCAATCTCGGGTCCCCGTCGCCGCCGTCATCTCCCGGCGTCGGGCGCGGTGACTCGTTCGACGTGGCCTTCACGGCTGCCGGCTTCGCGCCGGGCACCCTCCTCACGATCTACTTGACGTCGGACGACGGCGTCGCGCTCTTCCAACCGGTGCTCACGGGCGTCACCGACGCGGTCGGGAACTACGTCGCGGACCTGCCGTGGGTGCCGAGCGAGCCGCATCTCTACACCTTCCAGGCGTGGGGCCTCGACTCGTCGGGCCAGCTTCTCAGGAGCCCGATCGAGGAACTCGAGTTCCGGTAGGCGTATTGTTCCACCATGCCCCAACCCAAGATCCTCTGTTTCGCCGGTTCGCTGCGGGCGCAGTCATTCAACAAACAGCTCGCGCGACATGCGGCCGAGCTGGCGCGCGCCGCCGGCGCCACGGTCACGTACGTCGACCTGCGCGACTTTCCGATGCCGATCTACGACGGCGATCTGGAAGAGCGGGACGGCATTCCGACGCCGGCGAAGCAGTTGAAGCAGCTCTTCAAGGAGCATGACGGGCTGCTGATCGCCTCGCCCGAATACAACAGCTCGATCTCCGGTGCGCAGAAGAACGCAATCGACTGGTGCTCGCGCCCGGAGCCGGGCGAGCCGCCGCTCGTCTGCTTCCGCGGCAAGGTCGCGCTGCTCCTCGCCGCGTCGCCCGGTGCGCTCGGCGGCTTGCGCGGACTGGTGACCGTCCGCTCGATCCTGTCGAGCATCGGCGTGCTCGTGCTGCCGGATCAGCTCGCGGTCGGGCAGGCTCATCAGGCATTCGACGCGGACGGCCGGCTGAAGGACGAGAAGCAGCGCGCGACGCTCGAACGGATCGTCCGCGGACTGGTGACGACGACGGCGCGGCTCTGCGGTGGGTAGCTAGGTCTGGAATGGGACATATACGGCCTGTATCTGTCTCGTGATGGGTCAATTGAGTCTTGTTCGACCCAGTTTTCAGTTCGGCGGCTAGCGCTCCGAAGCTATTCTCATGATGTGCCTCAAAAGTCCCTGACAAGCCCTTGATCGCCAATCATGAGTAACGAAAGTCCCACGACAGCGACGGACGGCGAGGTCCTCTCGCTCCTCGGCCGCCGGCTGCGCGCGCTGCGCGAGACGCAGCAGTTGACCAGCAGCGAGGCCGCCACTCAGTCCGGCCTCTCGCGACGAACGGTCTACCGCGCCGAGCAGGGTCAGAACCCGACCCTGCAGACCGTGGTTCGCTTGCTCCGCCTCTACGGCCGCATTGCGGCGATCACCGGTCTCGTTCCCGAGCCGGAGCTGTCGCCCATGGCGCTCGTGCGGCAAGGCAGCGAGCAGCGCAAGAGGCGCAGCCGTGGCTGAAGTGCGCGCCCACGCCGAGGTGCGTCTCTTCGGCGAGACGGTCGGTGCCGTCGCGGAGCTCGACAACGGTCGCATCCTCTTCGAGTACGCCGAGGAGTTCCGCGGCCGCGGTCTCGAGATCTCGCCGCTCCACCTGCCGACCTCGCGCCGCGGCCCGATCGCCTTCGACGAGCTGCGGCGCCAACCGGCGTTCGAAGGGCTGCCCGGCGTGCTCGCCGACGCGTTGCCCGATCACTTCGGCAACAAGGTGATCCGCGCCTGGTTCGCGGCGCGCGGCGAGCCCGAGCGGGCGCTGAGCCCGGTGCAGCGACTGTTGTATGTCGGCGAGCGCGCGATTGGTGCGCTCACCTTTCACCCGGCTGCGGAGTTGTCGATCCGGCCCACGGAGCTCGAGTCACTCGAGATCGCCGCGCTCGCCCGCGACGCCCGCCGCATCGTCGCCGGCGATGCCGCGATCGCGATCCCCGAGATCTACCGAATCAGTGCATCCGCCGGCGGCATGCGACCGAAGGCGCTGGTGCGTTTCGATCCGCGCACGCGCTCGATCCGTTCCGGCAATGCCAAGCCGCAGCCCGGCGAGATCGCGTGCATCCTGAAGTTCGACGGTGTCGGCGATGGTGTTGCCTCCGCCGCGCTCGGCCGCCCGCAGCCGTACAACCGGATCGAAGCCGCCTACACCGCGATGGCGCGCGCGGCCGGTATCGCGACCACCGACATCACCCTCTTCGAGCAGGACGGCTATGCACATCTGCTCGTCCACCGCTTCGATGAGGTCGCTGGTGAGCACCGCCATCAACACACTCTCGGTGGCTTGACCCACGTCGACTACAACGATCCCGGCGCGAGCAGCTACGAGGAGTACCTGCGCATGGTGCTGCGGCTCGGCATGCCCTACGCGAGTGTCGAACAGGGCTTCCGGCGCATGGTCTTCAACGTGCTCGCGATCAACCAGGATGACCACGTCAAGAACCTGTCGTTCCACATGGACCGGCGCGGCAAGTGGCGCCTCGCACCCGCGTACGATCTCACCTTCGCGCGCGGCCACGGTTTCACGGAACGCCACCAGATGCGCGTGCAGGACAAGAACAGCGACCTGCGGACGAGCGACCTGCTCGCGGTCGGCGTCCTGTTCGACCTCAACGACCCGCGCGCGGTCCTGGCAGAGACACGAGCCGTGATCGCGCGATGGGAGGAGTTCGCGACGGCGTCCGCCGTGCCGATCGACGCCGTGCGCACGCTGCGCGGCGAGTTTGATCGGCGCGCGAAGGAGCTCGGCGAGTGAGCGCGCCGCGACCTTCCCGGCGCGGTGCCGTGATCGCCGGCCGGCTGCTGCTGCTCGTCTTCGGGAGCACCGTGCTCCCGCTGCTCGTGATCGAAGTGGCGCTGCGCATCGGCGCCTGGTTGCGGCCGGAAACCGGAGTCGCGCCACCGACTGCGGGCACGCGAGTCGTCTGCGTCGGTGACAGCAACACCTTCGGCGTCTACTTTCCGCGCACCGCGTCCTATCCAGCGCGATTGGAAGCCGTGCTCGATGGCATCTCGGGCGCCGACCAATGGAGCGTCATCCAGGCGGGCCGGCCGGGGCGGTCGACCGGCGATGTACTTCGCAACTTGCCGGAGCTCCTCGGGCGTCTCGCACCGCAATACGTGTTGGTCCTCGCCGGGATCAACGATCGCTGGAACCACCCGGAACAGGACGGCGCATTCGTGCGCTTCTTTGCCCGTCATCTGCGAGTCATCACCGTGGCGCGGATGATCGCGACCCAACAGCAGTTCGAGCGCCTCGACGAGGATCGGACCGACCCGGCGCGCACGCCGGCCCTCTCGTCGACTCTCGAAGAAGAGGCGTTGCGAATCCTCGTCCGTGACAATCTCGCGCGAATCGCTCGGCTCGTGCGCGCGGCTGGCGCGACACCGCTCTTCCTCACTTATCCGGCGCCCGAACCGCCGTCGGTGACGCCCAACGCCGCCATTCGCGACGCGGCGAAACAGGAGGCGGTGACCCTGGTGGAAATCGACCAGCTTTTTGCACGTCAGCTCACGCAACGTCCCTATGACGAGCTGTTGATCCCGAACGACTTTCATCCCAAGCCCGCCGGCTACGAGCTGATGGCGCGTGGCGCCGCGCGTGCCCTGCTTGCGCTGGCCGGCGCGGATCCGGACGCGGCCGACACACAGGTGATCGCGCCGCCCGCGCCGACGATCGCACTCACGATGGCGGCCACACGGCCTGGCGTCTTGCAAGTGCGCGGACCGGCACGGCGACGGTTCCGGGTGTACGTCAGCGGCACGCGCACGCCACTGGTGCAATTGCTCGAAGTGAAGCTGCCGATCGGAGCCGATGAGCTGTTCGCCTACTCGATGCGCCTGCCGTACCTGGCGGGCGAAACGAACCAGCGGGGTGAAGCAACGATCACGCTGCCCGCCGATGCCCTCGCAACGGCGCCGCGCGGACCGGCGGGCCTGGTCGCGACGGCGGTGTTGCTGCGTCCAAACGCGAGCGCGAGCGATGATCCCGCCTTGTGGGCGGAGGACTGCTCGGCCGTGCTGGAGCTCGTCCCGCCGAAGTGACGGGGCGGACTCGGTGGCCCGCTCAGTGGCCCGCTCGATGGCTCGACGGCCTTGCCGTCGCCGCGCGCGCCGTGGACACTGTCGCGATGCCAACCCCGAACCGCGCGCCCGAGCGCATCCGCCTCGAGCCGGCCGATCCGTTCGACCTGATCCGGCTGATCGCCCGCTCGCAGTCCGATCCGCGCAAGGCGATCGCCGAGCTCGTGCAGAACTCGCTCGACGCCGGCGCTCGGCACGTGCGACTCACGCGATTCACCCACGAGGGCCGCCGCGCGCTCTCGATCTGGGACGACGGGCAGGGCGTCTTTCCGGAGCTCCCGCGCGACGAGGCGTTGAAGCGCATCGCGACGACGATCGGCCGCTCCTACAAACGCAATCTCACACTCTCCGAACGCCACCAGCAGATGACGCTCGGCAAGTATGGCATCGGGCTGCTCGGCTTCTGGAGCACCGGTCGAGTCATGGAGATCCGCTCGCGCGTGCGCGGCTCGGAGGTCTGGATCCTCAAGCTCGTCGAGGAGGAGCGGGATGGCGAGGTGCGCCACGCGCGGACGACCCGGCTGCCGCTCGAAGAGTCGTTCACCGAGGTGGTGATCTCCGACGTCCACGTGGCCGCCGAGGCGCAGCTCCAGATCCGCCGGCTCGCCGCCTATCTCTCGGGCGAGATGCGCGGCCAGCTCCTGCAGCGGCCGGTGAAGCTCGAGCTCTTCGATCGGGTCGCGCGTGGCCTCGCGCACAAACGCATCGAGGTGAAGCCACAGCGCTTCCAGGGCGTCGCGCTCGACGTCGCGCGCGAGCTCGCTGTCACCGGCTTCGCGGCGGCGCGCGTCGAGCTCTATCTCGTCGCCGAGGAGGAAGGGCGACGCGGGCAGGTGGCGCTCGCCTGCGGCGGTTCGACGGTGCTCGACGATCTCGCGACGATCGACGGCACGCACGGCAGCGATGGCGGCGCGACGTTGCGCGCGCCGTGGTCGAGCGGGCGGTTCGAGGGAGTGGTCGACTTCCCCGACCTCGAGGTCGCGCCGACCACACGACGCGGCTTCGTCCCCAACGCCGCGGCCGCCGCGTTTCTCGCCGCGCTGCCGACGCTCGAAGCGCGTTGTCGCGAAATCCTCGCGCAGGACGCGCAGCGGCGATTGCAGGAGCGCGAAGCGGATGACGCGAACAACCTGCGGCGACTGTTTCGTCGGCTCGCGCGATCACTCCCGCAATACTCGCTCTTCTCGCTCCGGCGCGAGAGTGGGAGTGAGCCGGGTGAGATCGAAGGGGGCGATGACGCCGCGGAGGTTGCGGCTCCGCCGGATGCGGAGATCGCCGACGGCGAGCCAGCCGGGGACCCCGCTGCCGCGAGCGCGTTTCTCTTCGCGCCCGGTCCGCTCGCCACCGTCGAGATTCGGCCGAAGCGGAGCGTCCTCGCGCCCGGCGCGGCGCGGCGGCTGAAGGCGATCGCGCGCGACGAAGCCGGCCAAGAGATCACGAGTGGAGTCGCGTTCGAGTGGTCGCTCGAGGGCGCCGGCACACTCGCAGCGGACGCGGCCGATCCCGCGGTCGCAACGTGGACCGCCCCATTCGATCCGGTGACCACGTCGGCGAAAGTCTGCGCTCGACAGGAGGAGCGCGTCGCGCAAGCCGTCGCCGAGCTGCGCGTGAGCGAGCAGATGGAGCCGCCCGACGTCGGCGACCAGGGCGTTCCCGATCCACAGCCGGTCCACGACGCTGGTGGCCGTTGGCGCTCGCGGGTCTTCGAAGGACGTTGGGAATACAACACTTCCCACGGCGACTATCGTGCGGTGCAGGACGATCCGAAGCGCCGACTGCGTTATTTGGTGCATCTGTTTGCGAAGGAAGTGGTGCAACGCAACTTCGGCGGGCCGCAGGACGGCGAGCTGCTCGAGCACATGGTCGAAGTGCTCACCTATGTCGGCGAGCCGTCGGTGCTGCGCAAGGCGGAAGGGCGCGCGCCGGCGAGTCCACCGGATGTGGCGGCGACCTGAAGGCCAGTGCGAAGACGGATCGGTCCCGGTCTCACCACACCGCCCTATCGAGCGGCGACCCACGCCTCGAACTCCGGACGCTCCCGCAACGCCGCGAAGTCGTCGGCCGCAAGCACCTGCTCCCGCGTCTCGTCACCTTGCTTGACGAGCCCGTCGAGGACGCGCACGGAGAGGTCGCGCTCGGCGAAATGCTTGGCGAGGCCGATTCGCACCGCTTCGTCCAGCGCCTGCAGCTCTTCGTCGTGGCGCCCCAGCTCGCGATCGACCGCGGCGAGGACGAGCTGCGCGTCGACCATGTATCGCAAGTAGACCGGCTCCTCGGAGCTCGCTTGCACGCACTTCGTCGTGTGCTCGATCGCGCTGCGCGCCAGGTCGAAGGCCTCCTCGAGCTCGCCGCGGCGCGCCAGCAGCGCCGCGGAGCGGCTCTCCGTCGCGCCGAGGTCGATGCGGTAGTCGGGGTTGTCGGGAGCCGCGGCGACCAGCTCCTGTTGCAACGCCCGCGCGCGCTCGAACGCGCCTTGCGCCTCGTCGTCGCGCGCGAGGCCGGCGAGCGCCCGCCCCAGGCACCACTCGCTCTCGGCGACGTCCCAGCGATAGTCGAGGATCGCCGGGTAGTCGGCCATCAGCTTGGACTGGATCTTGTTCGACTGGTCGAAGATCTTCGCGGCAACGGTGTAGTCATGGACCGCGAGCGCGTGCTGTCCAAGATGGATGAGCGACGCCGCGTAGCACACCGCCGTCTCGTGATCGGAGCTGCGCTCCCGGAACATCGGGGCGAGGACGGCTTCCGATCGCTGATAACACTGGAGCGCCTCCGTCGCCTGCCGTTCGTACTCCAGTGCGGAGCCGAGCATGAGCAAGCTGCGACCAAGCTCGAAACGGATGTCCCAGTCGGATGGCGTCGCGAGCAGGCCTTTCTCGAGCAGCTCGCATGCGTCGCGGCCCGGGCCGATCGCGTCGGCGGTCCGGCCGAGGCGCGTCAGCAACTTCGCGAGCATTCCACACGCGTTTCCCATGAAGGAGATGGAGTCCGCGTCATCGGGTCGCATGCGCAAGACCGAGCGGAAGAGCTCGACCGCTCGCCGCCACGCCGCCACGCCGCCTCGGACGCGGCGAACGCGTCGCGTTGCTCCTCGGCGAACCCGCGACCCGCGAAGGCGTTAGCCAGCTCGAAGCTGAGATCGAAG
>CAYRQC010000617.1:0-3398 GCA_964426265.1 uncultured Phycisphaerales bacterium
GGGTTGCCGGCGTTGAAGGCGAAGCCGTTCGCGCCGGATGCGATCGCGAGCGGGTCGACGCTGATCCAGCGGCCGAGCCACGGTGCGTAGTAGCGCGCTCCGTGGTACGTGAGACCGGTCTCCGTATCGCGCTCGCAGCCGCCATGGCGCCACCGTTTCCGGCTCACCTCGACGAGATCGCTCGCGGCGACGTAGCAGGTGCTCCCGTACGGTGAGAACTCCTCGTAGGAGATGAGCTTGGCCTGTGGGCTCGCGTCGACTTCGAGCGTCACCGACCCGAGATGATCCGTGAGTTGGAATCGCACCGAGCGGCGGATCACCTGGTCGGGTTGCGCCGGATCGATCTCGGCATCGACGACGGCGAGCAACTGCTCGTCATCGGCGACGCGCAGCGTCTCGACCCGCTCGCGGAGTCCGCTCGCGTCGCGGCGTTCGAGCCGCTCGAAATTGCCGATGGTGATCCGCCGCTCCTCGAGCCCGCCGCTCGCGCGTGTGATGGTCTTGCGGACGCGCAGCCCGGTGGCGGCCCATTCGGTGATGGCGGTGTCCGGTGTCGCTCCGGCGCCGAGCTCGGCGTGGATCAAGCGGTTGCGTTCGTCCCAGCGCAGGCGCGGCAGGTGGTCGAGGCCGAGCAGGTTCCCGTTGCCATCGTGGTCGGGCGTCCAGGGCTCGCCGGCGCAACCGGCCACGCTCGACGCCAGGCGATTGCTCCCCGCCGCGACCGCTTGGCTTCGGACCCAGCGCGTCGTCCCGTTCACCGTGTGGCGGATCTCCTCGAGGTTCCCGGCGCGGTCGTACGTGTAGTGCTCGCGGTACTTCACGAGCGCCTGCGTGTCGGCGAGCGACTGCGGCAGCGGAATCCACTCGGTCTGCAGCGGCTGGCCCGTGCGGTGGTGGCAGGCGGTCATCGACTCGTGCTCGCGCCCGGACGCCGCGACCAGGCGATCGAGCGCGTCGTAGGTGAACTCCGACTCGGCGTCGATGCGCTGGTTGCCGTGGAAGACGCACGGATGGGCGTCGTCGCGCACACCGACGAGGTTCCCGACCGGGTCGAAGGTGTAGTGAAGATCCTGCAGGCGATCCTGCGGCCCGCCGCCCGACCGCGTGGAGCGCAGTCGGACGAGGCGCGAGGTCTGCGGATCGAACTCGCGCGTCGTGACCACGCTGTTGCCGTGCTCGATGCGGACGCGTCGGCCCTTCGCGTCGTGCTCGAGATTGCGCATGAGCGACCGCACGACCGCGGCGCCGCGTTCCTGCACGTCGAGCGTCGCGAGCCGATCGAGGAGGCTGTAGCCGAAGAGCTCGACCGCGCCGTTGGGTGCCGTCCGGCGCCGCATCCGGTTGCGCGCATCCCATGCGTGAGCGACGACGTAGCCCGCGCTGCCTTCGAGCTGCTGGCTCGCCGCCGTCTCGTTCCAGGTGAAGGTGGCGGGGTCGCTCGCGGTGCCATAGCTCACCGCAGCGAACGGGTCGCGACGCAGGTTGCGCCGGGTCTCGAGGACGTTTCCCTGGAAGTCGAAACGGAGGTTCTCGACGCGGCCCGCGCCGTCCCACACTTTCCAGACTTGGCCGCGCGCGTTGGCTGCTGCGGCGGCCGGGTCACCGCGGCTCTCGCCGTAGAGCGTCTTCTCGACCAGCTCGAAGTTGGTGGTCGGGTTCTCGCGGACCCAGCGCTCTTCCGGCCGGTGCAGCGCGTCGTAGCGCGTGACGGTCTCCCAGCCGCGCCCGTCCCACGACGAACAAGGCTGGTTCGCGACGTCGAGCAGCGTGCAGTGGCGACCGGCGTCGGCGCTCGCGACAGCAAGCGGGCGTGAAGCCAGGTCGAACTCGGTCGCCAACGCCACGACGCCGCGCGGGTCGGTGACCTTCAGCACATTGCCGAGTGGGTCGAGCTCCTGCACGGTCGCGAGTCGCGCGCCGCCGCCGCCATCGGCGACCTGGACCACGGAACGGCCAAAGACATCACGGTGGGTCACCGCGGGCGTCCGCGCATGCACCGCGGCCGCGAGTGCCGCCTTGCGCTCGGCCTCGCCGAGCTGGCCCGAACGGCGCGCTTCATGCCACGACGGCGACCACATCTGGGTGGGGAGCCGCGCGAGCAGCGCCCCGGCGTCGGGATCCTGGCTCGGGTCGGGCTCGAGCACGGTGTCGTTCGCGTTCCAGGCTGCCTCGCTCCAGGCGCCGATCACGAGCTTCTCGAAGGTGTGGTTCGGGTGGAGCCGCGCGACCACGCGCCCGAGCGGATCGTGGAAGAGCGTCGCGCTCACGCCGGTGCGCGCCTCGTCGATCGCGAAGCGGTGCGACGCGCTGAAGAACGGCTCGAGCTGGCGGACCGGGTTGCCCTTGTTGTCGAAGACGGTCCAGCCGGTGCCGACCCAACGCGCCGGCGTGCCGGCGGCGACGTCGGCAGCTACGGCGAGCTGGCGTGTCTGGACCTCGCGGCCGAAGCCGTCGGAGAAACCGAAGGCGATCTGCAACCGGCCAGGCGTCGCGGCGCCCACATGCTCCTCGCGCGCGAGCGTGGCGTGGAAGACCGGAGCGGGCGAAGAGCCGCCCGTGTTGCTGGCGTCGTGGAAGGCTTCGAGATCGTAGACGAGCCGCGTCGTCGCCTTCGCGAGCAGTGCCGGCGCCGTCGCGATCGGGTCGGCGAGGAAGCTCCGGAGCTGCGCGCGCGTCGGGTCGGCGTCGATCTCGTCGAGGCGGTCGCCCGCGCCCGAGCTCGGCGTCACCGCCGTCGCCACCAGCCGGCCGTGCGCGTCGTAGGCGGCGCGCTGGAAGGTGTCGTTCGGCGTGACGATCGTCGCCGTCTGCAACACGCGGTAGTCGTAGTCGGCGTGCGTGTGATTGCCGCGGGCATCGATCGCGTCGATGACGAGCAGTTGGTAGTGGTCGAGCGCGAGCTGTGTCTCGTGGCCGAACGGGTCGCGATGGCGCACGGCAGCGAAGTAGGCGTTCTCATCGAAGGCGTCGCGGCCGGACGGGGCCCACCAGACGTGCGGCACGTCGGCCTCGCGCAAGTAGCCGCAGCGCACGAGCCGGCCGGCGTCGACGCGCGAGCCGAAGACGCGTTGGACCATCTCGTCGGTGAAGGCCGCAGTCAGCTCTTCGTAAGGCAGCGCGAGCGGCTCGACGTTTCCGAGCGCAAGGCGGTCGGCGCGCGTCTCCTGCGGGTCGAGGTCGTTCGCCGCCGTGTCGCGCCGGAAGTAGCGGCGCTGCCATTGCAGGAGCTGCTGCGTGCCGCCGCCCGCGAGGAACGAAGCGAGATCGGCGGGGACGAAGGCGCCGTTCGGACCGGAAGGGGTCGCTCCCGTGAGCTCGAAGCGGCGCGTGTCGACCTCGACGCCGACGCGATGGTGGGCCTTCGAGTCGCGCACGTTGGCGTGGCGGCGGCGCGTGAG
>CAYRQC010000618.1:0-4402 GCA_964426265.1 uncultured Phycisphaerales bacterium
GAGCGCCGCGGTCGCGGATTGGCGCTCGCCGCCGGTGAGGTCGATCACCTCATCCTTCCGGGGCGCGACGAGCCGGTCGCGCTGCCGCCTGACGACGAGTCGTGCTTCCTCCTCCAACGGGTGCGCGACGAAGCGCACCGCTTCGCCATCGCCTATCACCGGCGGCTGCGTTCGCGCGCGGCACTCACGAGCGATCTGGCCGGGATCGACGGGCTCGGGCCCAAGCGGGTACAGCTGCTGCTGCGCGGCTTCGGCGGGTTACGCGGCGTCAAGGCGGCGTCGCGCGAGCAGCTGGCGGCGACGGTCGGGATCGGCGAGGAGCTGGCACGGCGGATCTACGAGCAGCTCCACACGCAGTCTGCCGGCTGAGCTGCGACTCGGCGATCGCTGCGCTCCCGTCGGCTACGCGCGCGGGTGGAACTTCGCGTGGGCGCTCTTCAGCCGCTCGACCTCGACGTGGGTGTAGACCTGGGTCGTCGCGAGGCTTGCGTGGCCGAGCAGCTCCTGCACGACGCGCAGGTCGGCACCACCTTCGAGCAGGTGGGTTGCAAACGAGTGGCGCAGCACGTGGGGGGAGAGGCGGCGACTGATGCCGGCCCGCAGCGCGCGCTGTTGTACGAGCTGGAACAGCCGCGTTCGCTCGAGCGGACGGCCGTTGCGTGACAGGAGCAGCGAGTCGCCCGACTCCGGACCGGCGAGTTCCGGCCGGCCCGATCGAAGCCACGCTTGGAGCGCCGTCACGGTCGGTGCGTTCAGGAGCAGCAGCCGCTCCTTGCCGCCCTTGCCGAGGCAGCGCGCGACCTTGAGCTCGACATCGATCGCGGAGCAGACCATCGACGCCAGCTCCGAAACGCGGCAGCCGGTCCCGTAGAGCCATTCGATGATCAGCCGCTCCCGGCAACCGAGCGGCGTCGGCGGCTCCACGACCGCGAGTAGCTGCTCGATCTCGGTACGCGAGAGGACTTTGGGCAGTGGCTCGCGCACGGTGGGGCGGGGGATTGCCCGGGTCGGATCGACCACCGTGCCCTCGGTCGCCAGCAACCGGAAGAGCATCCGTAACGCGGTCAGCCGTCGCGCGACGGTGCGCGGGCTCTGGCCTCGCTCCTGCTCGGACGCGAGAAACGAGCGCACGTCGGCGGGTCGGACCTTGGTGAACGGTTGCGGCGGCTGCTGCCAGCGCAGGAACGCTCGCAGGTCGCGTCCGTAGGCGGCAATCGAGAGCGGCGCCAAGCCCGCCTCGACACCGGCCCACTGCAGAAAGCGCGCAACGCTGTTGGTCGGCGACTCGTCCATCGCGCGGCTCTTTTCTCCCTTGACTGCCCTGGGGGACCCCCTAAGGTGCTCGCCCTCGCGAAATACCCAACCGGAACGCTTGGCGCGGTGTGCGGCTGGGCGGCCGCTTCAACGGAAAGCTCGCTCCGTGCCGTAACTCCTTGAGCCGTCACTTCTTAACTGACTCATGGCAAAGGTGAAACAAGGGGCATCTGCAACACGGCGCGAACGGCGCTCCGAGGCCACACGCGCGCCTGCGAAGCGCTCCCCGACCACGAAGCGGAAGCCCACCGAGAAAACCACGAAGCGCGTGAAGGCCGAGAAGGCAGCGCCTCGATCGGAAGTCGCGTCGAAGAAGACGCTGGCCAAGATCAAGATCCCGGCAAGCAAGCTGCGATCGGCGACCGATGCCGGCATCGATGCGAAGCGTCGTGGTTCCGCCAAGGGCAAGAAACCGATCGCCGACCAGGCGATCACCGACAAGAAGCCGATGACCGAAAACAAGAGCGTGAAGGTGATCGTGAAGGACAAGGGTGCGGGCGCGAAGGCACCCGGCGCCAAGACTCCAGCCAAGGAGGCGGTCGGCGCGAGTGGCGCCAAGGCCGGCAAGAGTGGCAAGAGCGGTGCCGCAACGAAAGCCGGAAGCAAGGCCAAGGCAGGCGCCGCGAAGCCGCCCGAGGTCGTCGTGCCGGCGCGCAAGATCCAGGTGATGCAGCTCTCGACGCTCAAGGCCGGGGCACGCGGGAGCAAGGCTCCGCAAGTGCGCACCGACGTGATCGAGGACGACAAGGAGCCCGTCGAGGGCACCGCGAAGAAGCGCCGTTCCGCGGAGCTGACCACCCCGCAGCTCGATCATTTCCGCGACCTGCTGGTGCAGCGCCGATCGCGGCTCTCGTCCGACCTCACGATGATGCAGGACGAGGCGTTGAAGGTCACCGCGCAGGACAACTCGTCCGACAGCGTCGCCGACACCGGCACCGACAACTACGAGCAGGACTTCACCCTCGGGCTGATCGAGAGTGAAGAGATGCTCGCCCGCGAGGTCGGCGACGCCATCGTGCGCTGTGAGCAAGGGACGTTCGGCGTCTGCGAAGGGTGCCAGACGCCCATCCCGCTCGCGCGGCTCGAGATCCTCCCGTTCGCGCGCTTCTGCATCGGCTGCCAGCAGAAGCGCGAGGGTCGCACCTGAGCGGGACCCGGTGAGCGAAGCGCCCCCCCATCTCGCGGCCCGGCGCTCGGCACTCTTCTGGATCGCGGCGGCGGTGATCCTGCTGCTCGATCTCTGGTCGAAGAGCTGGGCCTTCGATCGGCTCGAGGTCGATCCCACGCGCTACAAGACGATCGAGGATTTCTATCGCTCGCCGCGGGCGCCGCCGGTCTTCGTGGTCGGCAGCTGGCTGCGGTTGGTGACCATGCTGAACCCCGGAATGATGTGGGGCGCGTTTGACGGCTACCCGAACGTCTTGCGGGTCGTGCGGCCGCTCGCCGTCATCGTGATCTTCCTGCTGCTGAGCAATATCCCGGCGACGCAATGGAGCTCGCGGCTCGCGCTTGGCGGGATTCTCGGCGGTGCCATCGGCAACATCCACGACTCGTTCCGGTTCCTCGGTGTGCGCGACTTCATCGAGGTCCGCTTCGAGGGTGTGCCGCTCTGCCAGCCGTTCCCGGCGTTCAACGTCGCCGACTCGGCGATCTGCGTCGGGGTCGCGGTGCTCGCGATTGGCATGATGCGCGCCGGCAAGGCACCGCGGCGACCGGAGCAGCCGCAGGTGACCTGACCGACCGTGCGTCAGTGAAGCGGGAGCGATCGGAAGGGAGTCGTCGCGTGGCCACGCTTGCGACCGAGATCGGTGGGCTGCAGCTCGCCAACCCGATCCTGTCGGCCTCGGGGACGTTCGGCCACGAGGACGAGATGGCCGCGTGGATCGACCTGCGCGAGCCGGGTGGTGTCGTCCTGAAGACCGTGACGCTCCATCCGCGGCGCGGCAATCCGCCGCCGCGCATCGTCGAAGTCGCGGGCGGCATCCTGAACTCGATCGGGCTCCCGAACGAGGGGATCGATCACCTGGTCGCGGTCACGTTGCCGCGAATGCGCGGCCGCACCTCGGCACTGGTCCTCAACGTCGCCGGTGAGCGGGTCCACGAGTTTGGGGTGATCGCGGAGAAGCTCGCCGCCGCGCGGCGCACCGATCCCGCAAGCTTCCAGGCGGTCGAGCTCAACCTGAGCTGCCCGAACGTCGAGTCGGGTTTCCCGTTCGCGAAGAGTCCGCAGTTGGCGGAGGAGTGCGTTCGTCTCTTCCGCGCGCCACTCGCCGGAGTGCCGTTGTTCGCGAAGCTCGGGCCCAACGTCGCCGACATCACCGAGGTCGCTCTCGCGTGCAAGGCGGGCGGCGCCGACGGGGTGACCCTCTGCAACACGGCGCTCGGGATCGCGCTCGACTGGAAGAGCGGGCGGCCCAAGCTCGGCGGCGGTCACGGCGGATTCTCCGGGCCGGCTTTGAAGCCGCAGGCGCTCTATCTCGTCTACACCGTCTTCAAGAAGACCGGACTGCCGATCCTGGCCGTCGGCGGCATCGAGAGCGCCGAGGACGTGATGGAGTTCCTGGCGGCGGGTGCGCGCGCGGTGCAGATCGGCACCGCGACCTTCCGCAATCCGTACGTGCTGCGCGAGATCGCGGCGCGGTTGCCGGCGCTGCTCGATTCGGTGGGTGCGTCGTCGCCGCAGGACCATGTCGGGTGCGCCCATCGAGCGGTCGCGAGGACGCCGGCATAAAGCTCGCGGACTTCCCGGCCAGCGCGGTGAAGCGCGCGATCGAGATCTATCTCGAGGAGGCGTGGGGCAAGACGGAGGTCGCAGCGCGGATGCCGGCGCTGCCGGAGTGCGCCGACCTCCCGGTCGCGGTGTTGCTGCCGCCGCACTGCACGCTCTTTCGCCACGAGAAGCCGAAGAAGTTCGACCCCAACCTGTCGCCCGCACGGCAGAAGAAGGAGTTCCCGCTCGCGCGGCTGGTCGACCAGTACCTGCTGCAGCTCGGGAACCCGCGCTATGCGCTGATGAAGCTGGTGATCGGCGAGTACCTGATCATGGGGGAGTACTTCCTCTCGGTCGACACCCACGACCGCGCCTTCG
>CAYRQC010000619.1:0-4512 GCA_964426265.1 uncultured Phycisphaerales bacterium
CGAGCATGATCAGGAGCCCGAGCGAGACCCCGACGAACGCAGCAGGATTGCGCTGCGCCCATCGCCGCGTCCGCAGAACAGGGCCAGCTCGCCGGGCGGCAATCGGCCGCCGATCGAGCACGTTCGTGAGGTCTCGCGCAAAGGCCGCCGCCGTCTGGTAGCGACGCGCGGGATCGGGATCCATGGCCTTGGAGCAGACCGTCTGGACTTCCCAAGAGACCGCAGGGTTGGCCACTCGCAATGGCTGCGGATTCGAGTCGAGAATCAGGCGGCGCGTCTCCTCCGTGCTGTCCGACGCGAACGGCACGCGCAGGGAGAGCAGCTCGAAGAGCGTGACACCGAGTGCATAGACATCGGATCGCCGGTCGACGCAGTGTGAACCACCGCGCACCTGTTCCGGCGGCATGTACGGCAGCGATCCGAGCAAAGACTCGGTCCGCGTCAGCCGGCTCGTTCCCTCGGCCTGCGCAAGTCCGAAGTCGACCAGGAGCGCCCTCCCATCCTGCGCGAGCATGATGTTCGAGGGCTTCACGTCGCGATGGAGGATCCCGCGCTGGTGAACGTGATCGAGCGCCTCGGCGACCTGCCGCGCGAGGTGGAGGCAGCCTTCGACCCAACCACCACGGCAGAAGGCAAGAGCTTGCGCGTCCTGCTGCCGCACCGCCGCCGCAATGTCATGGCCGCGCAGGGTCGCGGGCGGTCGCCCTTGAAGGCCGGTGAGCAGCTGGGCGAGCGAGCAGCCGTCGACCCGCTCCATCGCAAAATAGGGGATCCCGCTCTCCTCACCGACGCTGTAGATCGGAACAATTCCCGGATGCTGCAGATGAGCCACCGCCTCGACCTCGCGGCGGAAGCGCTCCTTTGCGTGAGGGAAGAAGAGCAGCTCAGGGCGGATGAGCTTGAGCGCGACCTCGCGGCCGAGCGACTCCTGCCGCGCGAGATAGACCACCCCCATCCCGCCACCGCCGAGCCGCTCAAGGAGGTGGAACTCGCCGAGCTTCTCGGGAATGGACTCGATGTTCGGGAGGTCGAGCAGCCCCGTCTCCCGCAGCGCTCGCACCCGCTCACGAAGCACCGGAGCAAGATCAGGGCGGCGCAGGCAGAGCTCCTCGTGCGCCGCGTCGCCCTCCTTCTCGAGGCGATCGAGACACTCGGCGAGCAGCTCCTCGATCGAGTCGTCGTCCATGAAACTCCTTCGAGCGCCCATTATGGACGGGCGTCGGGAGCCCGGCGGAACGCTGCTCGAACGGTGACGCGCCCCCCCCGGCTTTGGCCTGTGAAGACTTGTCAGCCTGCGCGCGATCGCGTGCCGCTCGTCGGGGAGTTCGACCCGTCGACTATTCTCTGGCGGCCGCGCGACGCTGCATCTCCCGAGCTGCGGGCACAGGTGCGCCAGCTCACCGGTGCCATCGGCGAGCGCGAGCTGTGGCGCGGGAAGATATTCCTCCTGCAGCTACCGGCGGGCGCCGACCTGCGCGCGGCACTGCAGCGGTTGAATCGCTCCGGGCTGGTTCGCTACGCCGAGCCGAACTTCGTCGCCCACGCGTGCGGCGTCCCCAACGACCCGCTCTTCTCGCTGCAATGGCAGATGTCACAGCCGAGCGACGCCGACATGGACATGGTCGAGGCGTGGGACGTCGCGACCGGCAGCTCGGCCGTCATCCTCGCCACGGTCGACACCGGCTTCGACTACCTCCATCCCGACCTCGTCAACAAGGCGTGGACGAACCCCGACGAGGTTCCGGGCAACGGTCTCGATGACGACGGCAACGGCTGGATCGACGACATCCACGGCATCGACCCGAAGAACGGCGACTCCGACCCGATGGACGACAACGGACATGGAACGTTCGTCGCCGGCGCGGCGGCCGCCGAGCCGGACAACGGTCAGGGCATCGCCGGCGTCGCGTGGCACGCGCAAGTGCTGGGCTGCAAGTTCCTCGACGCGTCCGGGAGCGGCCTGCTCGGCGACGCGATCACCTGCATCTACTACCTGGTGGGCGAAGGCGCCGCCGTCTCGAACCACAGCTATGCGACCACGAGCTTCTCGATGTCGCTCTACGACGCCTTCGACAACGCCGGCGACTCCGGCCACCTCGCGATCTGCCCGGGCAGCAACTCGGCCAAGAACGTGGAAGCCAGCCCGGTCTACCCGGCCTGCTTCGACCTCCCCGAGATCCTCGCGATCACCGCGTCCGACGAAAACGACGCGATCGCCAGCTTCGCCGACTTCGGCAAGATCAGCATCGATTGCATGGTGCCCGGCACCAACATCCAGAGCACCACGCTCGGCGGCGGCTACGGCGCGGGGTCGGCCAACTCGTATGCGGCTCCGACGGCGACCGGCCTCGCCGCGCTGCTGGCGGCGGCGTTCGGAGCGACCGACGGCCAGGTCATCAAGGAGTGGATCCTCGATTCGGTCGATCCGTTCGGCGCGTTCAGCACCAAGTGTGCGACGGGCGGCCGGATCAACGCGTGGAGCGCGGTCCGACGGGCGTCGCTGTCGACGCTGGCGACCGAGCTCTGGACGAAGGATGGCCCGCGCGCGAGCTCGAAGATGGGCCACGCGATCGCGCTTCATCCCGACGCCGATGGTGACGGCCGAAGCGACCTCGCGCTCGGTGTCCCTTCCGACAAGCCGGGCTCCGAGAAGTGCGGCTCGTTGATCGTGGTCTCGAGCGCCACCGGCGCCACGCTCCGCACCATCGCGGGACCGACGCAGAACGGCGCGAGCTTGGGCTGGGCGGTGGCGCGCCTTGATGACGACGTCAACGGCGACGCGATCGATGACCTCGTGGTGGGGATCCCCGATTGGAACGGGGGCGGCTTCGCGGACGTGGGCGGTTATCGCGTGGTATCGGGCGCGTCCGGCGCGACGTTGCTCGAAGTGCTCGGGACGGTGGCGCATGCGCGCGCCGGGGCGGCGCTCTGCGCGGCGAGCGACCTCGATGGCGACGGCGGCCCCGATTTCGTGATCGGTGCACCCGGCGAAAGCCGCGTCAGCTCGCGGCGCGCGGTCGACGGCGGGCTGATCTGGACGGTCGCGCGTGCCGCGGCCGACGAGCTCGGCAGCGCGGTCGCCGACGTCGGCGACCAGAACGGCGACGGCCTCGACGACTTCCTGGTCGGCCTTCCGGGAATCGCGACGGCGCACGTGCTCTCCGGCGCGAACGGATCGACGTTGCGGACACTCAACTACTCGACGAACGACCGCGTCGGCGCCACGGTCGCGTCGCTCGGCGATGTCGATGGCGACCACATCGAGGACTTCGCCGTCGCGAATGATGCACGCACGCGCACGCTACGCGTCGTGTCGGGGAGCAGCGGCGCGCTCCTCTACCGCATCAACGCGCCGGCCGGCCGTGCGGGCCAGCTCTGCGCGATCGCGCCGGCCCCCGATCGCGACCGCGACAAGGTGCAGGACTTCTGGGTCGCCTGGGACGGAAACGACGTCGCCGAGCTGCGGTCGGGGAGCACGGGAACACTGCTCCAATCGGTCACGGGAGCCGCGGGCGGCAGTTTCGGCAGCGCGCTCGTCGGCGACCTCGACCTCGATGGCAACCAGTTCGCCGATCTCGTGGTCGGCGCGCGGGTCGAGACCGCCGCGACCGGCAATGCGGCCGGCCGCGTGCATGCGCTGCGCTGCGACCCGCTGCACCTGTCGCTGATGCCGTCGCTGCTGAACGAGGGCGACCTCTGCACCGCGCGGGTCGAAGGCGGCGAGGTCGGGGCGATCTGGATGCTGGTGGTCGTCGAGTACGACAGGACGCCGCTGTTCGACGTGCTGCTCGTCGACCTGCTCGACCAGTTCGGCAGCTACGAGATCGCCGACACGATCCCGACCGGCGCGAGCGGCTCGACCTTCACGCTGCAGGCATGGTCGCTCAAGTACCCGCGCCCGCGCCTGATCGCGAGCAACCGCGCCACGATCACGGTGCAGTGACCGGCTCGGCCATCTTCGACGACGAGGGGATGGCGCGCGCGCAACTCACGGCCTACGGTTCGGGAACGAGCACCCCGAACCAACGCTGGCTGTCCGTAGCGCTACCGGTGACGGTCAGGCTGGCCGACGCGCCGGCGGCAAGCAGGGACTCCGGCAATGTCAGCGTCATCACACCGGTCGCGTCTTCGCTGTGCGCGGCGCGGCACTCGAAGAAGAGCTCGACGCGGTGGTCGGTGGAGAGCCAGCGCGTGTCATCGATGGCGACGTCGAAGGTGAGCAGCGGCTTGCCGTCGAGGCACAGCGTGAAGTCGCCGTCGGGCTGCGAAAGGAAGCCGATTGCGGCCGGAAAGCGAATGGTCACGCGCGGGGCGGGCGCGCCGTCGGCAGGACAGGCGACGGCCGCGCCGGTGCGCCAAGTCACGTGCGACGCGCCATCGGTCTGCCGACAGTAGTACATCGTGCATGGACCAAGCCAGGTCGGTTGCAGGAAGGTGTCGTAACAGTCGACGAGCTGCGCGAAGCCGTTCAGCGCGAGCTGCGGCAGCTCGGCACGCGCGGCGGCGAGCTGC
>CAYRQC010000620.1:0-4400 GCA_964426265.1 uncultured Phycisphaerales bacterium
CACAGCAAGCGACTTGGCGAGCCCCGGCACCCCTTCGAGCAGCACGTGGCCATCGGCGAGCAGCCCGATCAGCAGCCCGTCGAGCAGCGGCCGCTGCCCGACGATCACCCCTTCCACTTCGCGCACCACATCGTGGAGGAAGGCGCCGTGCTGTTGGATGCGGGCGGCGACGGCGTCGACATCGACCACGGCGGTTGGGGCTCCCGAGCCGTTGGAGGCAGAGGCGGCGGAGGATACCGAGCCGTGCGACGCGCGCTTCGGCGGGTTCGAGCGAGCGCGTTATCGTTCGGCCATGAGCCACGATCGCATTCTCGAGCGCCTCCGTTTGCCGTGGGTGGCGCTGTTGCTCGGCAGCGCCTTGCTCGCGTCCGTTGCCAATGGCCAGTCACCGCCAGCTCCGCCTGCGGGCGCCACGCGCAACAGCAGCCGCGAGGCGATGTGGCCGGCGCCGACTGCCGAGGACTGGAAGGAGCCCTGTCTCATCCAGTGGCAACGCACCTACGAGGACGCCCTCGCCGTCGCCAAGGAGACCGGCAAGCCGATCCTGGTCTGCATCAACATGGATGGCGAGATCGCGAGCGAGCACTACGCCGGTATCCGCTACCGGCAGCCCGAGATCGCGGCGCTCTACGCGCCCTACGTCACGGTGATTGCGTCCGTCTACCGTCACACCCCGCGCGACTACGACGAGCAGGGCCACCGGATCCTCTGCCCGCGCTTCGGCAGTGTCACCTGTGGGGAGCACATCGCGATCGAGCCGGGGCTGTTCGACAAGTTCCTCGACGGCCAGCGCGTCGCGCCGCGCCACATCGGGGTCGAGCTCGACCAGAAGGAGATGTACGACGTCTTCTACGCCTTCGACACCGACACCATCTTCAATGCACTGCGCGACGGCATCGCCAACCGGCCACCGCCGGCCACGACCATCGTCCGCGGTGACCGGCCGCTGACCGAACGCGTCGCGAGCCGCGACATCGCCGATCGGATCGCGGTCGAGACCGCCTACCAGCAGGGCGATCGCGAGCTGCGGCGCACGCTGCTCGATGCGGCGAAGCAGCAGGGTGAGGCCGCGCCGCTCGAGCTGCTGCGGCTCGCCCTCTTCGGCTTCGACCCGGATCTGAGCCAGACGGCGCGTGGCGCGCTCGCCGGAAGTGCGTCGCCCGACGCGCCGGCGCTGATCTCCCATGCGTTGCGCGTGCCAATGGAGACGACGGAACGCGACGCGCTGGTTGCGGCGCTGCGGCGGCTCGGCGAGTCGTCGCCACGCGCGCGCACGCTGGCGGTCGTCCAGCAAGGGCTCGCGACGCGGTCGAGTGTGCTCGACGTCGAGGCGTGGAGCGCGGCGCTCGGCTCGGCGGTTGCGCAGGCCGGCTCGGCGCCGGAATCGTCGCCGTCGCTACTCGATGCCGCGACGATCCAATCCCGCCTGGAGAACCAGTCGGCGACGCTCGCCGCGAAGGATCCGATCGCACATCTCGAGCTTGCCGAAGCGTTTCTCGCCTCCGCGCTCGCCTCGGAACAGGAGCAAGACCCCGAGGTCGAGAAGCTCCTCTTCCTCGATGCACAGAACACGGCGAGCGCCGCCGAGCAGCTCGGTGCCACCGGTTGGCGGGTGAATGGCGATCATGCGCTCGCGGCCTATTACCTCGGCGACCTCGAACGCGCGCACGCTCGCGCGGTGGCGGCGGTGACTGCGTCGACCACCGTGCCCGCCGACCCGCAAGGCTGGAACGCGCGCGTGGTGCTGCAGCTCTTCGCCGAAGCGCGGCAGCTCGATCTGGGCAAGGCGCTCCGCGAAAAGAGCGACTGGCCGGCCTCGTGGTTGGCCGACATCCATGCGGCCTACACGCTGCTCGCGCGCCATCCCCATGGCGATGACCAGCAGGTGGTCGCTCACTACGACCTGCTGAAATGGCTCGGTGCCGCAACGCCGGCCGGACGTGTGTTGGACGCGGGGCTCGCGCGTTTTGGTGGTTCCTCCGTGTTGCACCAACGATTGCGGACGCGGTTGCTCGAAGAGAAGGGGATCGACGGGCTCGAGGCGAGCTACGAGGCGCGACTGCGCGCTACCGGCGCGACGAGTGCAACGAACGCAGTCGAGCTCTTCAACCTCGAGAACTTCGCCGGCTACGCATCGCTGGTCGCCGCCTAGTACCAGCGGCGCCTCAACCACCCGGCCGAAGCGTTCGCCGCGTACGACCGCGGGATCGCCCACTACGAGCACGCGATCGTGTTGACCGGAGTGGACGCGACCGCCGAGGAGCGCAGCAGCGCCGACCACTACATCGCGCTGGCATTGGCGGGGCGCGCGCGGATCGCCTACGAGCGCGGCGACTGGGAACATGCGCTGACCGACATCGTCGCGTCGTTCGATCGGAAGCCGGAGGCCGCCGCGACGCTGGACGGCCTGAACCTCTCGCCGGTCGACACCGCCAAGATGCTGCTGGCCCGGCTCACCGAGCTGAAGCAAGACGAGCTGGCCGCGCGGCTTTCGGCGGCGCTCGCGAAGCTCGACCCGGCGCTACTCGAGCTCCCGGCATTCGAACGGACCGGGCCGGGCGGTCCCGCCCGCCGCCGAAGTGGCTAGCCGGTGGGTTTGTGCCTGGCACCGGTCAGGCGGGTGATTCGTGCCAGGCACAAACCCACCGGGTAGTCCAGGAGACGTCGTCGCGACCGACCCGAGTGTGCCTTCCTCGAGATCGTGCGCGGTCAATGGGGACTACTTCGTAGGTGCCACCAGCTCGCGCGCCGTCTGATCGAAGAAGGCGATGCACTTGGCGACGTTGGCCTCGAGCTCGGCACCGCTGCCAGTCTCGTACTCGACGTTGATGAGGCCGCGGAAGCTCTGACGCCGTAGCTCCACGAGAACGCCGCGTGCGTCGCTGACGCCGGTGCCCCACGGGACGTCGATCGCCTCGTTCTTCCCGGGCTCGTTCAGGTCCTTGAAGTGGAGCTCGATGACACGCCCTTCGAGCTTCTTCAAGCAGTCGACCGGCTTGAAGCCCGACCGCGTCCAGTGGCCGGTGTCGGCACAGGAACCGAGCCACGCGCTGCGCCCCTTCACTGCGGCGAGCACCACGTCGGGGTCCCAGTAGCGCGACGGCTTCGGGTGGTTGTGGAACGCGATGTGGATCTTGAACTCGCCGGCGAGCCGATCGAGCAGGTCGAGCGCGTCGGGCTCGGGCTCGGCGGAGAGGTTGTCGAGGCCGAGCGCCTTCGCGAACTCGAAGAGCTTGCGACCGGCCACCTCGTCGTTGGTGAAGCCGACGACACCGAAGCTCGCGGCCTTCACGTGGCTGTCGGCGAGCTTCTGCTGGAATGCCGCGAGGTGGGCGGCACCCATGTCGGGGCCGAGCTTGATGTCCGGATGGTCGGGCAGCAGCGGTTGGCCGGGAAAGAACTCGACCGCGCCGAGGCCGAGCTTCTTCGCGACATCGATCACCTCGAAGACGGATCGATCGCGGAACGTCCACGCCTGCGTGCCGAGCCGCCAGCCGAGCTTCTCGGCCGCAGCGGAGTCGCGCGGCGAGGCAGCGACCTGCGGCGGCACGGCTCCCGCGAGCACGAGTGCGGCGGCGGTGAGGCTAGGGACGCGCAGGGCTGCGAATCGACTCATCAGCGTGGCTCCAGGAACGGGCGCGGCATCGTAGCGGTCGGCGCGGCCGCTACCTTTGCGCCGTCGTCCGCTTCCGACGGATGCCGACATCGCCCGACGCAGGAGCCCAAGATCATGCTGCAGCTCTCGCTCGCCCTCATCGTGTGGCTCAGCGGCGCCGGCCCGACTCTCGGCCAGACCGTTGGTCAGACGGTCGGCCAGAGCCCCGAGGAGTGCTTCAGCGCCCTGCACTGGCGCTGCATCGGTCCGTTCCGCGCCGGCCGAACGGTGGGGGCGAGCGGCGTTCCCGGCCGGCCCAACGTCTTCTACATCGGCGTCAACAACGGCGGCGTCTGGAAGAGCAACGACTACGGGCGCGTCTGGCGTCCACTCTTCGACGACCAACCGACCGGCTCGATCGGTGCGCTCGCGGTCGCGCCATCGGCGCCGGACACGCTCTACGTCGGCTCCGGCGAAGGGCTCCAGCGTCCCGACCTGTCGACGGGGGATGGCATCTACAAGTCGACCGACGGCGGCCAGACGTGGGCGCACCTCGGGCTGCGCGACGGGCAGCAGATCAGCTCGATCATCGTCGACCCGCAGAATCCCGACCGCCTCTTCGTCGCCGTGCTCGGCCATCCCTATGGCGCGAACGTCGAGCGCGGTGTCTTTCGTTCGCTCGACGGCGGCGCGAGCTTCGAGAAGGTGCTCTACCAAGACCCCGACACCGGCGCCGTCGCGCTGGCGTTCGAGCCGGGCAACGCACAGACGCTCTATGCGTCACTCTGGGCGGCACGCCAAGGGC
>CAYRQC010000621.1:0-5956 GCA_964426265.1 uncultured Phycisphaerales bacterium
GGACCCCCGGATCGGTACGCCGACGTTTTCCGCACGGCGTTTGACTCGTTGGGAACTGGGTCGCTGCGCATGATCAGAGGTCGAAGTAGATCCCGAGCGCGCCACCACGTCCGTCGGGCGAAACCGAGATCCACGCGCCCGTTTGGCGGAGCCAGCCGCGCGTGCGCGAGAGCAGGTCGTCGCGCAGGCCGCGGTCGTGCTTGGCGGCGGCGTTGACGGCGCCGTAGATGTTGCCGGTGTAGAAGCCGCAGGCGATGACGCCGAGCGCGACGGCGGTCGTTCGCTCGTCGTTGCGAGCGGCGGCCACGGTGCCGCCAATCAGCACGGCGTTGATGATGAAGGCGATCGCGCCGTCACCCGGGCGACCGGCATAGAGCTGGCCGGAACCGGGCAGCACGGCGGAGAGAGAGCCGGCGAGCAGCCCCGACTTGCGCGGCAGCGCCGCAAGCTCGTCGGTGCGAGCGAGCAACTCGTCGCGCACCTGTGCGTCGATCACCGCGAAGTGGGCGCGCGCCGCGTCGGGCCGGTCGGCTTCGAGCGCGAGCAGGCCCGCGAGCAGCGGATCGCCCGCCGCCTCCGCCGCGCGCAACGCTGCCGCCGGCCGGTCGAGCTCGCGTTCGACGAGTGCGCGGGTGAGGTCGTGCTCGCCGCGCGGCGCGACCCGATCAGCCTCCGCGAGCGCTTCGTTGCGGCGTCCGGCGTGCGCGAGGCAGAGCGCGATTCGTTGGTGGCAGCGCGCCGCGTGCGTCGTCGCCGGCCGGTGGTGCAGCAGGCGTGCGTACTCGAGGCGCGCCCGCTCCCACTCCCGCTCGGAGAAGAGCTGGTCGGCGAACGCGAGCTGCGCGCTCTCGTCGAAATCGGCGGCGAGTGGCGCGCGAGCGAGCTCCTCCTGCTCGCGCGCGCGAGTGGCCGGATCGAGGTCGGGATCGGCGTCGCTGCCGCGATCGCGCGGCCCGAAGAGCGCGTTGTCGGCGGGCGGATCGAGCGGCCGGCCGAGCTCATCGCTCGCGTACGAAGCACGCTCGAGCTGATGGTCACGCATCAGGCGATCGGCGGTCATCAGCACGCCCGGGCCGAGCCCGTACTGGTCGATCGCCTGGCGGCTGTAGCTGCTGCAGCTCGGTTGGTAGTTGCAGTGGGCACCCCACTGGTCGCCGAGGAAGCGCTGATAGAAGTCGATCGCGCCCTCGCCCGCGGCGCGCGCACCGGCGGCAGCCGACCGCTCGCCATGGCTGGAGCGATTACTGGTGCAACCGGAGAGGAAGGCCAACGCGGCAGCAATCGCCGCTGCTCTCCTCGTCGCGGTTTTCGCCACCAACGTCTAGTCACTCCGCTTCTGGGGCGCCGGCTCGAGCGCCGGGTAGACCTCTTGCAACTGCCCGCGCGTCACCGCGACCACCTGCTCCCACGGCTGGTAGCCCTTCACGGTGACCGTGACGCGGTACCCGTTTCGTTCCGAGCATTCGACCGCCTCGTCGAAATGCTGCGATCGGAGCACGCCGTCGATCAGGATCTGCACGTCCTGCACCGCGATCTTGCCAAGGGCCACCGGCGCGTGGACGACCAACCCGGTGGTCTCGAGTCGCTCCTGCGCGCGCGCGGCATCCTTGTCTGCCTTCCGGCCCGGCTCGACCTCGATGAAGGCGTCCTTCGTGACCCGCAACTGGATGCGGCGCGGCTCGCGGCCGGTCACGCGGATCTCGATCTGGTGCTCGCCCGGCTCCATGCGGATCGGCTGGTCAAACGCGCTCGCTTGCAACTGGCCGTCGACCACCACCTGGATCTCCGGCGTCTTCGCCGACAACCCTTCGGGCTTGCGGACGATGACGCCCTGCCCTTCGAGTTTGAGGTCGATGGTGAGCTCCTGGAAGCGGTCGGTGACCACTTGCACGACGTCCTGCCATGAGCGGTGGCCGTCGGCGTCGACGCGCAGCAGATGGGGGCCGGGCTCGGCGCGCACGCGGCGTGCCTCGTCGCCGAGGTTCCCCTGGAACTGGTCGTCGAGGTAGACCTTCGCCCCCTTCGGCGAGCCGCCGACCAGCAGCCCCTGGCCTTCCGGCTCGAGCTCGATCTTCAGTCGCTGATAGGCGCGCTCATCGACGTGGATCGAGCGCACGAACGAGCGACGTCCCGGCGCACGGACCTCCAGCTCGTGGTCACCAGGCGAGGTCACGATGTAGTTGCCGTCGAGCAGCGCCACGAGCTTGCCATCGAGGTAGGCCTCGAACGGCGTCGTCGTCACCTCGAGGCGGACGCCCTGGCCGGCGACCTCGAGCTCGACGCTGATGTTGGTGGGACGGAACTGCGTCTTGATGTCGACCGGGTCGAGGAGGCGCAGCAGCGGCAGGAAGCAGCAGCACGGCGAGATGCAGATCGTGCCGACTGCCTCGTCGGCGTCGATCACGTCGACGTCGGTGCCGAGCTCCACCGTCTGCTGCACCGGGTTGTAGCCCGCCTTGTCGATCGTGATGTCGTAGCGCTTCTTCGACGTCGAGAGGGTGACGCTGCCCGGCGTCTGCTGGCCGGCGTCGACGCCATCGATGAGTATGCGCGCTCCTGGCGGCGTCGATTGCACGCTGATGGAGCTGGTCGAGGCGCAACCGGCCAGCGCCGTCGCCGCCAGCAGCGCGCACGCCCACGCGAGCTGGCGCTCCTTGGCGATGGCACGGTCGATCCTGCGGTTCTGGTGCATTGCGTTCATCGTATTCATCGCGTTCATCGAACTTCGAGTCCTTGGTGCGCGGCCACTGCGGCCGTCACTGGTTTACAACTCGGCGGACGCGGATCGCGCCGCCGACGGAGATCGCGTGGAGTTTGTGCTTGCCGCTGCCGAGCTTCAGCTTCCCGACGCGGGTGGCGCCGCTCTGCGTGAAGCTCATGCCGGGCAGCGCGCAGTCAAGCTGACCGATCGTGCTGCTGAGCTCGAGCTCTGCCGAGCCGTCGGCCGGTAGCTCGAACTCGATGTTGCCGCCGGCCGCCTCGAGCGCCAGCTCGCGCGGCGCGCCGTTGGCCGGCAGACGGCTCCAGCGCGCCTTGAGGAGGCCGCCGCTCGCGGTGGCGTCGACGTCGCCGCCGGGGTCGACGATCTCGAGCGCGAAGGCGGAGTTCTCGGCCACCAGCTTGCCGCCGACGCGGACGAGCTTGATCGGGGCGCTCGCGCTGCGTGCCTCGACGGCGCCGGTGATGTCGGTCGCGACGATGGTCGAGAGGTTGCCGCGGAGCGTCGCGTCGCCGCGCACGTTGCGGACGTCGATCTTCCCGTTCGTCTGCTGGATCGTGAGCGTGCCACCGACGCCGTCGACGGTGATCGTCGAGTTGTTGCTCTCGATCGCCAGTGCGCCACCGATCGCATCCGCGGTCACCACTTCGCAAAAGGGCGCGACGATGCGGGCGTCGCCGGCGACGTGCCGGACCTCGATCGTCTTCAGGCGGCTCTCGGCGAAGACCGAGGCGGCGCCGTCGATGCGGATCCGGTCGCCGCTGGTGTGTGCCTCGACGCGGCCGCTCACCCGCTCGGCGGTGATCGCGGCGCTCTTGTTGGTGAGGATGGCATCGCCGGTGACGTTGGTGACGGTGATCGCTCCGTATTCACAGCCGACGCGGAGCGAGCCGCGCGGGCCGGTGACGTCGACGGTGCCGAAGCGATGCTTCACGTCGATCGCGCCGAGCGCGCCGTCGATCACCACCTTGCCGAAGCTGCTCTCGAGCGTGAGCGCGGTGCCCGCGGGAAGCCAAAGGAAGAGATTGGCGGCGAAGGAGAGCTGCTCGGGCTTGCGATCGGCGGGCGGCAGCAGCGAGCGCACGGTGGTCACGAGCGCGGCCGTCGTGCCGCGCGCATCGCCCTTCACGTCGAGGTTGGCGAGATCGAGGAAGGACTTCTCGGCGTCGGGATCGAGGCCGGACGCGACCAGCTCGAGGCGGGCGCGCGGATGGTCGTTGGCGCCGACGACGCGGATCGTGCAGGCGCCGAGCGTGTGTTGGACGTGGACTTCGCGAGAGGCGGCGGGCAGCTCGCGCTCGATCGCGCGTTCGGTTTGGGCAGGTTGCGGTGAGTGCGCCGGGTCGGCGGCAGCGCCGGCCGCAACTGCGATCAGCAGGGTGGCGAAGGCGCTCATCCGCGCGCGCCTCCCGTGGGCGCGGTGGCGCGCATGGCGTCGATCTGTTGGAGGAGTGCGACGCGACGCTGCGCCAGCTCGAGGAGCTGGTCGCGCAGTTGGGCGTGGAGCCGCGAGATCGCGAGGGCGGCGCGGCACTCGGCGATCGCCTGCTCGAGGAAGGCGACCTCTTCGAGCAGCGGCGCGACCAGCTCGTCGCCGGTGATGGCGGCGTCGTGTGCGAGGCGGGCCGTCAGCACGTTGGCCTGCGATTCGAGCGCCGCCTCGGCCGACTCGGCAGCCGCGAGTGCGGCAGTCGTGAGCAGCGCCGGGTTCGATGCGGCCGCAGCGTCGCGGCCGAGGTGATCGAAGAGGAGCACCGCGAGGAGCAGCGCCGCGGCGAGCGCGAGGACGGCGCGCAGCGGTCGCGGGATCGCGAGGGTCGGTCGGCGGCTCCGGGCGCGGATCGTGTCGAGCAGGCCGGGCGGCGCCGCGTGAAGGGCAGAGTGTCGGAGCGAGCGCGCGGCAGCGGCGATCCGCTCGTCGAACTCGTCGAGTTTCGTGAACTGGTCAACGTCGTCGGCCGCAGCCGCGTCGTTGGCCTTCGCGAGCACGTCGGCAAACGAGAGCGGCGCCGCCGCGACGAGTGCGCGGGCCGCGGTGTCGAGTGCCGCGTCGGGATCGGCGGCGCGCGCGCGGATCTGCTCGAGCAAGCCGTTCGGCGCCGGGCGCTTCAGCGAGCGCGCCGCGTCGGCGATGCGGCGATCGAACGGCCCGAGCGGGTCGGCCGCGTCGCCGTCGGAGCTGGATCGCTGGTCGTCAGGCGAGTTCACGTTCGAACCTCGCGAGACGGCGCTTCAAGAGCGAGCGCGCGTAGTGGAGCTGCGACTTCGACGTGCCCTCATCGACGCCCAGTGCCGCGGCGATCTCCGGGTGGGTGAGCCCCTCGACGATGTGCATCACGAAGACCATGCGCGCGCGCGTCGGCAGTCGTTGGATCTCGAGATCGACCGCCGAGCGGAAGTCCATCTCGGCGGGTGGCGCGTCGTAGACCGCGGGCGGGCTGTTCTCCTCTTCGTTCTCGAAGTCGCGCGTCAGCGGCCGGCGCCGTTTGGCGCGCAGTGCGAAGCGGACCGCGATCTGGAAGAGCCAGCTCTTGAGGCTCCCCTCGCCGCGCCAGGTCTCGATGCGCCGGAAGACCGCGATGAAGGTCTCTTGGAGGACATCGGCCGCGTCGGCGGCGCTGTTCAGCATCCGTTCGGCCAGATGAAAGACGCCGTCGGCGTAGTCGCGGTAGAGCTGCTCGAAGGCGCGCTCATCCCCGCGGCGCAGCCCGTCTGCCAGCGCGCTCTCCGGCGACTCGGTCATCGTGTCCTCGGTAGCCCACACGGCCGCCAGGAGCCCGCCCCCCGCGCCGGGGTTGCAACCTACCCCGAAGGTGCCTGGCCCAAACCCACCGGGTGATCCGTGCCAGGCACAAAAGACCCGGGTGGTTTGTGCCTGGCACCAATCACCCGGTCCGCGACCGCGTCAGCGCTCGTTGCGGCACGCGCTCGTCATGGGCGGAGCATGCTTCCCTCGCACGCAACGCTCGAGATCAAGGACACGCCTCGCGCGGCAGCCGCTCGACGAACGCGTCGCGAACGCGTTGGGCGAGTTGGAGGGCGCGCGCAGCGTCCTCGAGCGTCGGAGGCTCCGGGTCGCCCGGGTACCGATACACCCATGCGTAGACCGTCAGCTCGATGGATTCGCGGCAGATTGCCGCGAGCGATGCGTCGATCGCCATGCACTGGTGCCCCAGCTCACTGAGGTCGTGCGTCTTCCGAAAGCGCACGTCATTCAGGACGAGGTAGGCCTTCATC
>CAYRQC010000622.1:0-6746 GCA_964426265.1 uncultured Phycisphaerales bacterium
GCCGTGTGGATTGGCGTGCGGAGGCCGACGAGCGGCGCGCCGTCCAGCGGCGAAACGAAGAGCGTCGCTCCCGAGCCGGCGACGCCATCGGCGACAACTGCGGCTTCGGCCGCGGCAGCCGTCTCCGTCGAGCGGACGCTGAACGCGGTCGAGACGCCACCGGTGACCGCCGCCCCACCCGCCACGTTCGAGGCGGCGATCGCGGCGGGGCTCGCCACGCTGACGCCGCCGACCGCGAACGGGTTGATCGTCAAGGTCGTCGACGCGACGACGGCGACACCGGTGCCCGGCGCGCTCGTCCTCGTGGTCGACGCCGGGAAACTGGTCACGCAGAAGATCCGACTCGACGACCTCGCCTGTGATGTGGGCCGCGCGATCGACGCGGGCGCCCTCTTCGTCCGTGCCAATGACAGCGGAGTCGCTTCCGTGCCACGGCGATTCGAGTACGTGCTGCTGATCGCCGAGCACGCGGCCATGCGCGGCATGCAGTTGGTCGGCTGGACGTTGAAAGGAGCAGCGACCGTCAAGATCGCGCCGCAGACCGCGTTGGTCGTCGAGGTGGTCGATCACGAAGGGACGCCGCGCGCCGACGTGCGGGTCTGCCTCGGCTCGAGTGCGGGGACGACCGACGCCAATGGCCGCGTGCGACTGTCGAGGCTCGAGCTCGATGACGATCTGTGGGGACGGCCGCTCGATCACCCGGCGTCGGTCACGATCGAGGGCCCCTTCGCGCGACCTCCGGAAGCCGAGGTCGACGTGAAAGCGCTGCCGGTTGCGCCGTTGATTCGAATGGAGTGTCGCTGGGTGCGTGCCGTGTCGAGGCACGGACCAGGGATGCGACCAAAGGTGCAAGTAAGCCCGAGAGCTCGCACAAAGCCGAGACCGACGCCGACGGCCACTTCCGTTTCGAGCTGAGCAGCTTCTTCTGGCTCGAGCCGCCCGACTCGATCGTGATCCGCATGCTGGTTCCCGGCACCGATCTCCAGACCGTCGAGCGCACCCTCACCGCCTTGCCCGCGCAAGGCACCGTCGACCTTGGCGACGTCATCTTCGAGCAGGCGCCGCTCCTGGCACGCGGCATCGTCGTCGATGACACCGGCAGCCCCTGTGCCCTGGCGGTCGTTTTCGGCGAGTGGGATGGCAGTCCGCGCTCCTCGACGATGGGGACGACGACCGACGAGCACGGACACTTCGAGCTCCGCGATCTGCGCGTGGTCGGGAACCTGCGGCTCCGCGCGGCCTCGCGGGACCAACGTGTGATGTTGTTCTCTCGTGGGTACGACGGCTCCCCTCCCGTGGCCGTGCACGACCCGAACGAGGAGCTGCGGCTCGTCGTCGCGCGGCTTGGCGCAATCGAAGGGGTGTTGAACGCCGCCCCCGCGGAGTTCGCGCACGGAGCCTCCGTGCGCTTGCGCCGAACCGGCAGCGCGTGGGAACACACTCTCGAGGCCAAGAAGCTCGGCGACAACCGCGGCTTCCGGTTCGACGATCTGCCGCCGGATCGATACGAGATCGAGGTCGTGCTCTCCAAGGATGGCAAGCACGGCGAGACGAGCGCGCCGAGGTGACGGTCGAGCTCGAGATTCCGGTGCGGTTCAACCTGGCGAAGCTGCCACCGGTGCTCGAAGGCACGACGATCACGGGCCTGCGGATGATCGCCGACGATCCACGGATTCCGGAGCGCTGGCGCAGCGGTTGGCGCGCCTGCAGTGGACCTGCCGAGTGGACCGTCTCACTCCCGCTGGCCGGCCGCTAGAACGTCTACCTCGAGTATCGCGATGCGCGTGATCCGTCCTGGCGCCGGACCACGCGCGTACGAACGCGCGAGGAGCCGTTTTCATGTCGGACCCGAGGCCGGTGCCGGACCCGCGAGCAGCGCTGGTCGCCGAGCCATCACTGCCAACCTACGCGCCCGACGGCACCGACCTCACGTTGATTCGCTGGATGCTCGCGCTCAGTCCGGCCCGGCGCTTGGACGTTCTCCAGGACTTCGTCGACGGGATCACCGAGCTCCGAAATGGCCGTATCGTCGACCCACTTCACCGCGACGCTTGAGGTCCTCGTCCGGCACGGAGTCGATTTCGTGGTGATCGGCGGCATCGCCGCGATCGCACAGGGCGCACCACTCACGACGTTCGACGTCGACATCGTTCCGTCGATGGAACCGGACAACCGGACACGGTTGCTGGCGGCCGGGTCCTGCGTTCCGTGCAGATCGAGGTGCGGCCCGGCTTGCGCGTCCGCGTGCTCGAACTGGAGCTGCTTGCGCAGATCAAGGAAGAGGTGGGACGCGACAAGGACCTCATCGCGGTCCGCGTCATCCGGCAGGTCATCGCCGAGCGGGAACGGCAACGGCGAGCGCCATCGAACCCACCGCCGACCATGCCGTGAGTGACCTGCCACGTGGTCGATCCGGCCGTGCGGGCTCTTGGACCGTGACCACACCTCGAGCCGCGAGCGTCGTCGACTGGCATGATCGCGCGTTCCGCACTGGAGAACCCATGCCTCGCCTTGCTTGCATGTCGGCCACGGTCCTCTGCCTCGGAGCGGTCGCTCCCACGGCGTCCTCGCAGGAGCAGGCAGCCAGACGGATCACCATCACGCCGGAGTGCCCCGCGGTGCCGGCCGGCTTCGCGATCGACCTGGTGCTCCACCACCCCGACGTGAAGTGGCCCTCCGCAGTCCACTGCCGCGAGGATGGCTCGCTCCTGGTTGCCGAAGACCCGATGGACATGCCGGGGCCGAGCAATCAGCCCCTCGATCGCATCTGGTTGTTGCGCTTCGCGGCCGACGGCTCGTTCACGAAGACACTCTTCGCCGAGAAGCTCTTCGCCGTGATGGGATTGCAGGAGATCGATGACGCGATCTATGTGATGAACATGCCCCACCTCACGGTGCTGCGCGATCGCGATGGGGATGGTGTCGCCGAGGAGCGTCGTGAGCTGATCACCAATCTCGGGCCGGTCGCGCCGGGCTGGCCGGGCGGCTTCAACGACCACATCGTCTCGGGGCTGCGGCTCGGGATGGATGGCTTCCTCTATGTGTCGGTCGGCGACAAGGGGGTGCCCGGCGCGAATGGAACCGATGGCAGCGCGATCCAACTGCACGGCGGCGGCGTGGTGCGCGTGCGACCCGATGGCTCACAGCTCGAGGTCGTCGCCACCGGAACCCGCAACCATCTCGATGTCGCGATGAACGAGTTGGACGACCTCTTCACGTATGACAACACCGACGACGGGCTCGGCTGGTGGACGCGCTTCACCCACGTCATGCCGACCGGCTACTACGGCTATCCGTGGGACTACCACGATCACACCGACCGGATGCTGCCACCGATGCGCGATGACGGTGGCGGCTCGGGGGTCGGCGCGCTGGTCTATCGCGAGGATGCCTGGCCGGCGGAGTTCCAGGGCGACGTCTTTTGTTGTGATTGGGCCGATCGCGCGGTGCGTCACCACAAGGTCGAGCGTGCCGGCGCGACGTATCGCTGCACGCTCGCCGAGGAGTTCATCACCGCTGGCAAGAGTGGCGAGTTCCGTCCGCTCGACATCGCCGAGAGTGCGGACGGGAGATACCTCTACATCGCCGATTGGAATCACCCCGGTTGGATGACACCGCAGGTGGCGGGACGCGTCTGGCGGGTTCGCCGAGAAGACGACCGGTTGGGCGAGCCGCTGCGAGCGGGGCTGCCGGGAACGACCGTCACGGAGCTCGCGGCCGCGAGCGATGACGTGCTGGTCGCCAACCTCGACCACCCGGCGTTCCGGCGGCGGCTCGCCGTGCAGCGCGAGCTGGCGCGGCGCGGCGACGCGAGCCTGCTGCTGCGCGTGCTCCACGACGAGAAATCGAGCGATCGCACGAAACGCCACACACTCTGGGCGCTCGATCAAGGGTGCCCGGACTTGCGCGGTGTGGCATTCGCAACGCTCCTCGGGAGTTCCAACACCGAGCTCCGGATCGATGCGACACGCGCTCTCGGCGAGCACCGCCTCGGCAAGGCGAAGCTCAATGGCGACCTCCCGATGAGCGTCCATCCGATCGTCGAGCAGCTCGGGATCCTGGTCGCGACCGACCCCTGCCTCGACGTCCGCCGCGAGGCCGCGATCGCACTCGGCCGGATCGGCGACGCGAGCGCGCTCTGGCCGCTCGTCCGCGCGCTCGACACCTGCGACGATTTGTTCGTGCGTTTCGCGATTCGGCAGGCAATCCACGTGCTGCCGTGCGATTGGCGGCTGCTGCTCCAGAAGCTCCTGCCGATGGCGAGCCCGCGCGCGCAGGAAGATCTGTGGCTCGCACTCCACGAGCTCTACGACTCGAGCCTCGCGCAAGAACTCTGCGCCGCGGTGCGCTACGCCTTCTTCACGCCGGCACAACGGGCGCGGGCGCTGCTCGTGCTCGGCGAGCTCCACAAGAAGCGACCGCCGTGGGACGGAAAGTGGTGGCAGACGCAACCGGCGAAGAGTGGCTGGCCCGCGAAGACCGTCGCGTGGGACGGGACGCTGTTCGTGGAAGTGGCGATCGACGACGCCTTCCACGCCGACGAGCCGGAGCTGCGCGCGGCGGCGATGGAGGTCGTCCGCATCACGCGCGAGCCGCGCTTCTTCCACTTCGCCGAGGAGCAGCTCGATGCAACACCGGATCCACTCGAGCGCGTGCGCCTGATCGAGCTGCTCGCCATCCTGGATGACCACAACGCGGCGCCCCACTTCCGGCGTGGGCTCGCCCACACCGATGGCCGCGTTCGTGCCGCCGCCGCGACCGCGTTCGGCCGCGTGTTCGGTGCCGACGCGCGCGCCGATCTGCGCGCGACGAAGGGCGACGAGGACGCCTCAGTCCGCAACGCGGCGCTGCTCGAGCTCGCGCGGTTTCCCGACGCCACCGATCTCGACGCCTATCTGCGCGGCCTGGCCATCGAGATACCGCGCGCTGCCTGTCGCTCCGCCATCGCGACACTGCGCGACGCCGTCCGCCCGGAGATCGAAGCGCGCGCCGATCGCAACGAGCTCTCCTCCGCGGCGCTCGCCACATTGCGGGAGATCTACTTCGAGCCACTGCCGCTGCTGCACTGGCGGCTGCTCGGGCCATTCGATCGGGGAATCCACCTCCCGACGATCGAGGGCGCCGCTCCCGGAACGCTCGACACCACCTTCAGCCTCCCGATTGCGAGCTTCGCCGCCGATCCCCACACACTCGCGAAGAGCCCGACCAACGACGCTGCGCCACCGCACGGTTTCGTGAACCTCAAGGCCCTGCTCACCGACCAGAACAGCGTCACCGCCTACGCACTCGCGCTGGTCGACTCGCCGGCCGCGCGGCGCGCCCGCTGTGCGATCGGGAGCGACGACGGCCTCACCGTCTGGGTGAACGGCGTCAAGGTGGACGAGAACCTCGGCGACCGCGCCTGGAGCCCCGATCAGGATCGCTTCGAGGTCGCGCTCGCCGCCGGCCGCAACGAGATCCTGCTGCGCATCGAGCAAGGGAGCGGCGATTGGTCCTTCAACTGCAAGCTGAGCGAACCCGAGAGCGGCCCGCTCTACGCGTCGGCCTCCGCCGTGATCGGCGCGGACGGCACGGCCGCCCCGTTCGACCTCGCGAAGTGGCGCGACTTCGCGCTCACGAACCACGGCGATCCGACGCGTGGCAAGGAGCGCTTCTACGACGAGAAGGGCCCCGGCTGCTTCCGCTGCCATGCCGTCGCCGGCGTCGGCCCGAAGGTCGGTCCCGACCTGCGCGACGTCGGGACGAAGTACCCGCGCGCCGAGCTGATCACCTCGCTCCTCGAGCCCTCGCAGCGGATCCAGGAGGGCTACACCGCGACCAATGTCTTCTTGAAAAATGGTGACGTGCTCGCCGGACTGGTGACCGCCGAGATTGATGGTGTCATCACGTTGGTCGAGGCGACCGGAGTCTCACGCGCGCTCAAGCTGGACGAGATCCGCGAACGGCGCGTGAGCAAGCTCTCCGGCATGCCCACCGGCGTCGCCGAGCAATTGACGCCTCCCGAGCTCGCCGACCTGGTGGCGTGGCTCGAGACGCTGAAGCAGTGAAACGGCGAGTCGTCAAGAGCGGATAAGTCTGGGGGATTTGGGGGATATCAATTCCCTCCCGGCATAGAGCAGCGTGGCAGGCCGTTGTAGAACGGACGCCCCCCAGCGCCCGCAGGAGCGCCAGCCAAGGAACCTGCATGCCCGACCGCCGACCACCGGGAGCGGGACGACCGCCCCCACCAGGAACCGTTCCAGATCTTCTCGAGGGCCTCACGCGGGCTCCCGGTGAAGAATTCTTGCGTTGGGTGGTCTGTCACTTGTCGAAGACACTCGGCTGCGACTGGGTCTTCGTTTCGGAACGCTGTGGCAAGCAGTGGGAGCGCGTCCGGCTGGTGACCAGCAGCCACCGCGGTGAGCCGTCCGAACTGCAGGCCGAGCTGCCACTCGCTGGGACGACTTGCGAGCTGCTCTATCGCGGCGAGCCGTGGTCTTGCGCGCAGGGCATCCAGGAGCAGTTCCCACAGTTCGAGATGCTGCGCACGTTGGGTGGCAATGCCTACGTCGGGCTGGCGCTGTTCGATCCGGCCGGCCGCGCGCTCGGCCATCTCACGCTGCTCCATGGCAAGCCGTGCCCGGATCCCAAGCCGTGGATCGCGGCACTCGAGAGCTTCCAGAACCGCGTGGCGGGCGAGCTCGCCTCGCGTCTCGCCGTGCGCGACCTGCAGACGCTGCTCGACACCGCTCACGGCGCGTCGAGCA
>CAYRQC010000623.1:0-3872 GCA_964426265.1 uncultured Phycisphaerales bacterium
CCTGTCCGATCCTGCTCGATCCCAAGCATGAGCTGGCGAAGAAGCTCGAGATCAGCGTGACGCCTGAGGTTGCCGTGGTGACGGCCGGCGGCAAGACCGCCTACCGCGGCCGCATCGACGACCAGTGGGGCGACCTCACGAAGAGGAAGCCGGCACCCAATCACCGCGATCTGCGCGATGCACTGGCTTCCGTGGTGGAGGGGCGCGCCGTCGCCACACCACGCACCAAGGCGGTCGGTTGTGATCTGCCGGCGCTGCCCAAGGGCAAGTAGCGGGCGCCGCCGGCCGTCACACCTTCCCGAGATAGTCGTCGAGCCAGCGCGCGCCTTGGGGCGGGACCTTCGAGTGCTCGCCGTCATCGGCGAGCGTGAAGACGATCGCGAGCGTGAACTTGCCGGGCGGCGCGCCGCGGGTGTACTCGCCTTCGCCGAAGAACTCGCCGCGGATCGCCAGATCGAAGCGGACGATCGCGTCGGCCTTGCGCTCGATGACGCCGCGGAGCGATGCGTCGAAACCGCGATCGCCGGTGGAGGTTCGTAGTGACAGCTCGCCTTCGAGCTCGAGTGACGCAGTGCTACCGGCGCAGTCGGCGTTGCCATCCGGAGTCGCCGTGAAGCGGCACACCTTCACTTCGCCCTGCTCCCACGTTGGCGGCTCGCCGCGCGTGTTGTCGATGCAATGGAACCGGGCGATGCGCGTCGCGAGGCTCTGCGGGAAGCGGCCGGTGACGAGCGCGGCGACCTCCTCCTTCGTGATCCAGAGATGGTCGAAGCCGCTCGACTCTTGCATGGTGCGTTCGAAGTCGTCGGCGGGCTTCGGCCACGCAGCCTTCACGATCCGCGAATGGACCTCCAGCACGAGCCCGCCCACCGGCGGCGTGCGCACGAACTGCGGATCGTCACTTCCGATGAGCGCCTCGGCCGTCGTCGGCCGGTAGCTCGCCAGCGCCTTCGTCAGCCGCTCCTTCATCTGCGGCACGCCGCGATGGTTCCAGCCGGCCAGCAGCGCACCATCGGGCGCGAAGGCGTAGAAGCCCTGCGTCGTGCCGCCCGGCTGCAACCCGGGCCGTTGGTGGACGACCTTGCGGAAGAAGTCGCCGGTCGGATCTTGACGGCGCTCTTCGTACCAGACGTCGAGCGCGAGCGGCACGAACCGCGTCTTCAGCGTCTCCACCACGTCGCGATCGGCGAAGCTGGACTCACGGTCCAGCACCCCGTTGTTTCACACACCGCCGAGCGG
Organism: uncultured Phycisphaerales bacterium; assembly: GCA_964426265.1. Lineage (GTDB taxonomy): Bacteria > Planctomycetota > B15-G4 > B15-G4 > SIAN01 > SIAN01. The sequence continues at coordinate 1,240 of CAYRQC010000623.1, forward strand.
ATGGCCGTTCATCGCCCACAGGAAGAGCGGCTTGCCGCTCCGGATCGCCTCCGCGCGCGCCGCGAGCAGGTCGACGCGCCAGCCGATCGTCTCCCACGCGGCGTCGCGTGTCGGGATCAGCTCGCGCTCGAGCTTCTCGAACTCGGCACGCTCCACCGGCGCGACATTCGACGCGATCTTCGGTGTGTCGTCACCGGCGGCAGCCACCGCTGCGACCACGACCATCGCGAGCGCTCGTGCATTCATCGGCAGATCACGAACGCCAGCACCGGCGACGAACAGCATGTCTCGGCTCCTGAGCAGGCCGGTTGAGGCCACGCGGACGACACGAAGACGAACTGCGAGCCGGTGGTTCTAGCGCTACCGTCGAAAGATCGGCAGGTACTGCGCCGGCAGTCGCAGCAGCAGACAGGCGATGGCGGTGCCAAAAGCGTCACCCGGGCCCACATCGTCGCTCCAACGACCGTCATCGCGTTGGCGCGTCAGGAGGTCGCTGCTGAGCTGCTGCCAGTAGTTGCGCCAGCGCGGGCCGCCTTCGGTGAAGAGCGCCTGTGCCGCGTAGTAGTTGCCATACCAGTACTTGAAATGGTTGCCGTAGAAGCGCGACGTCTCGGCGTAGCCGTCGCTGATGTAGTCGAGCGCACCGCGGTACTCGTCGGTGTCGTAAATGCCGGCGGAATGGAGCGTCGTCACGGCGGCGGCGTTGATCGCGAACGAAGTCTTGGTGTATGCGGCACGGCCGTAGATCTTGTAGTAATAGGTGCCGTCGCGCGCGCGGCTGGCGCGGACATACTCGACGACGTGGTCGATCACGCTCTTGCTCACGGTGACGCCGGCATCGCGCGCAGCGCGCAGCGATTGCACCTGGCAGACCGTGACGGAAAGGTCGGCCTCGAGCGTGAACGGCAGATAGCGCCACGCGCCATGCTCGTTCTGGGCGCTCTCGGTGAAGGCGACGGCTTTGGTGAGCGCCTTCTCCACGACCTCGGCGTGGCGGCGCGTCATGCCGTGGACCTGCGACAGGAAGAGCAGCGCGAACGAGTGGCTGTACATCCGTGTCGTGCCATCGCAGAGGTAGCCGAACTCGTCCTGCGAGCGCGCGAGGTAGGCGATCAGGCGCGCGAACGCGTCCGCGTAGGGCCCGGTGTCGACCGGCTTCCCGTCGGCGAGCAGCGCGAGCCCCGCCAGCGCGCTCACTCCGACGTGCGCGGCGCCGGCGTTCCGCTGGCGCTCGGCGGTGTCGTAGATCGCGTAGCTGTCCTCCTGCTTGTGGCCGACATCGCCGACCCAGCCGCCGCACGGCTCCTGCGCGGCGAGCAGCCACGCGAGCCCGTGGGCGACTGCACGGTTGATGGCGGCATTGGAGGTGGTGGCCTGCGCGTCCGCCTGGTTTTGGACCGGAGTCGGCGCGGAAGCCGGCGTCGGGGCCGGCGCTCGCGCCACCGCCGGGACGAATGCGAAGAGCGCGACGATCAAGGCGCTCAAGATCCCGGAGAATGACGGGTGCACCGACGACATGTCGCGAATCGTAGCGCTCGGTGGAACACGGTGTGGACCGTCGCTTGGAGTGGGTGGCCGCTCGCGATGCCCGAAGCGCGAGCCAACCGGAGGGCCAGTGATCTCGCTGTTCGAGACGCGGTCCGATCTACGGCAGCGTGCCGATCCAATCGGCAGCCGTCGCTTGCCTCGCCCGGGCGCGCGCCTATCGTCACCGACGTTTCGCGGACGCAGACGGAACGCCGACGGGTCGATGGGACTGGGAGGTCGTCATCTTGAAGAGTCTTCACGGATGGGCGAGCGGACTGCTGCTCCTTGGCGCGTCCACGACCGCTTCGGCCCATGACCTGGCCGGCCGGCCCCATGTTCACGGGCCCGGCGGCGTGCCCTCCGAGGTCTCGGCGCCTTCGTTCGCGCTGACCGGCGCCACCACGTGGCTGCCGTTCGCGATTTGCGGGGCGGTCTTCCTCCTCGCCCTGCTGCGTCGCCGCCGCGCCCTGCCGCGTACTGCCTGAGCGACGGCGGACTCGGTGCGGATCGGAGGGGCGGATGCAGTACGGTTTCGTGATCGATCATCGGCGCTGCATCGGCTGCCATGCCTGCACGGTGGCGTGCAAGGCGGAGAACGACGTTCCGGTCGGCAACTTCCGCACCTGGGTGAAGTACGTCGAGAAGGGGACCTTTCCCGACACCCGCCGCTACTTCTCCGTGCTGCGCTGCAACCATTGCGACGACGCGCCGTGCGTCACCATCTGCCCGACGGTGGCGCTCTACCGGCGGGCGGACGGCATCGTGGACCTCGACGGCCGCCGATGTATCGGGTGCAAGTCCTGCATGCAGGCCTGTCCCTACGACGCCCTCTACATCGACCCCGACACCAACACCGCCGCCAAGTGCCACTACTGTGCCCACCGCATCGATGTCGGCCTCGAGCCGGCGTGCGTGGTCGTCTGTCCCACGCAGGCGATCGTGGCCGGCGACCTCGACGATCCGCGCACGCCCATCGCGCGGCTCGTCGCCCGCGAGCAGGTCGAGGTGCGCAAGCCGGAGCAGGGGACGCGCCCCAAGGTGTTCTACGTCGGCGCCGACTCCTCGGCGCTGACGCCGCCGCTGCAGCGGCCGGGGACGGCGTATCT
>CAYRQC010000624.1:0-6258 GCA_964426265.1 uncultured Phycisphaerales bacterium
ATGGCGCTCAGCGGCACCTTGAGGCCGATCTTCACCATCGCCTCGCGGAAGAGGTGGCGGTCCTCGGCCTTCTTGATCGAGTCGTAGTTGGCGCCGATCAGCTTGACGCCGAACTTCTGCAGGATGCCGCGCTCGTGGAGCTGCACGGCGACGTTCAAGCCGGTCTGGCCGCCGAGCGTCGGCAGGATCGCGTCGGGCCGCTCGATCTCGATGATGGTCGCGACGGTGTCGGCGTCGACCGGCTCGATGTAGGTCCGGTTCGCCATCGACGGGTCGGTCATGATCGTCGCGGGGTTGCTGTTGACGAGGATGTCCTCGTAGCCCTCCTCGCGCAGCGCCTTGCACGCCTGCGTGCCCGAGTAGTCGAACTCGCACGCCTGCCCGATGACGATCGGGCCCGAACCGATGATCAAGATGCGCTTCAGGTCGTCGCGACGCGGCATGCGCTTCCTTCCGTGGACAAAATTTCGGGGATGTTAGCGAGCCGCGCGCGCATCAGCGACCGGCTGCTTCGAGGGTGGCTCGCAGCGTGCCGAGTTCGGCGTCATCGGGTCGCGGCGTGGTGGCGAGATCGAGGAGCCCGGGCGGAGGAGTGAGGCCGCGCGCCCGCGCCCACGCTGCCAGCTCGCTCGCCAGCAGAGGAGAGCCGGCGGTCTCGCGGATCGCCGTCGCGAGGCGATCGGACGCGCTGGCACCGCAACACCCATCGCCGCCGAGCGCTGCCAACGTCGCGAGCGTGCGCGTCGGCGCCAGGCCGAGCAGCCCGTCACTGCGTCCGAGCGCATCGAACCGTTCCCGCGGCGAGAGCGTGGTGTGGGCCAGCGCCGCGACCACGCGTGGCACATCGGCGAGCAGCTCATCGTCCACCGCGTGGAGGGAGGCGCGCCGGAGCAGCTCGCGACGCGGTCCGCTCGGCAACAACGCGCGAAAGTCGTTGGCGCTGTCGGGCGGCCAGAGCTCGAGCACCCGCTCGTCGAACCAGTCGGCCAGCTCGCTCGGACCGCCGGCGCGCGCGGCGATCTCGGCGCAATCGGAGAAGAAGCGTTCGTCGCACAAGCTCGCGAGCTCGCCCAGCGCATCCCAGGCGCCTCGCAGCGCCGCGCACGACTCGGCTGCGGGTCGCAAGCTGAGCGTTCCGACCAGTGCCGGATCGGCGAGCGCCGCGGCCGCCGGCAGCGCCAGCGCGGCCCGCGCGACCCGTTCCGGTGCCCGTGCCGCTTCGAGGCGCAGCAGCATGCACGCCAGGCGCGGCGTGGCCTCTTTGGGTGCGGCGGCTGCGAGCGCGAGCAGCGCCACGCGCCCCTCCGCGACGAGTGGCGAGCTCTCGAGAAACTGCGCCACCGGCAGCGCCAGCGCGGAGGCGATTCGCTCCTCGAGCGCGGCCAGCGCCGCCTCGCCACCGAGCTTGCCGAGCGCCTCGATCAGCCCGAATCGCTCTTCCGGGTCGAGGGCGCTTTGGAGGCGCGCCAGCGCGATCGGAGCCAACCGCTCGCGCAGCGACGGCTCGGCCAGCTCGAGCAGCGCGAGGCGCGCCGGCAGATCTTCGGCCTCGAGGAGCAGCGTCTCGATGAATGCCGGATAGCCGTCCAGATGGCGCAACGGAGCGAGGTCGGAGAGCAGCGGAATGCGCAGCTCCGGCGGGAGCCCCGCCAACACTCGTGGCGCGCACTCGATCGCGGCCGCATCGCCGCTCTCGATCAGGGCGCGCAGCGCGCTGGCATGCACGCGCTCACTGTGGGTGTCGTCCAGGGCCGCACGCAGCACCTTTTGCATGCGCGGGCCGCCGAGTCGGCCGGCGCGCGACAGCAGAAAGCGGTAGAGCTCCTCTTGTTGGACATCGCCACCCGTCTCGGCGGCGATGCGCTCGAAGCACTGCTCCGCGGTGGCGCCACCGATCTGCGAGAGCACGTGGAGAAGCACATCGGGCGCGCTCTTCGCGACGAGCGCCACCGCGCGTTCGGCGACCGCTTCCGCCCGGTCGCGCAATGCCACGAATGGAACGCCTTCGAGCGCAGCCGCGCGGTCCTTCGGGTCGCCGCTCTTCCAGCGGGCGTCGATCATCACGAGCACGTCGTCGGGGTCGCTCGCTCCGAATGACTCGGCGATCTGCTCGATCATCCGCCCGCGCACGCGGCTGTTGCGTTCGGCATCGAGCGCGTCGAGCAGGAAGCCGAGCAGGGCGCTCTCGCCACTGCGCGCGAGCACCTCGAACGGCCGCAGCCGCGCCTCGCCGTGCAGGTCGCGCAACGCATCGAGCAGCAGGCGCCGCTGCGGCTCGCACGGGGGCATCCGCTGCGCCGCCTCGACCAGCGCCGAGCGCAGCGCCGGGTCGAGCTTGGGGGCGACCGACTCCTCGAGCTTGCGCGCGATCGCTTCACAGGGCAGGCGCGCGAAGATCCCGAGCAGTGGGAGCGCGCGCTGCGGATCGTCGCGCGCGCGCAAGAGCTGCGCGATGAGGTCGTCGAGACCCGCGCAGCCGCGCAGCCGCAAGAAGAGCTCGATGGCCCCTTCGAAGCTCTCCTCGCTCTCGAGCTGGGGCAGCAGTGGCGCGAGTCGCGGCACGATCGATGGTCCGAGCGCGGCGAGTGCCGCGGCTGCATCCTCTTGGGTGCGATTCGGCGGCCCGCCCGCGCAGAGGAGCAAGGCCCGGAGCTCGTCGTCGAGGAACGGCGCACACCCGTCGCGATCGAACCGCGCTGCGAGCCGCAGTGCGAGCATGCGCGCCGAGGTCTCGTCGCTCGCACGCTCGGGCGCGGCCGTGCGCGCGAACTCGCGGAGCAGCTCCGCCGGCCAGAGGGGCTCGGTGGCGGCGACCCGTTCGAGCAGGAGCCGCTGCTCGCGCGCCGCGAGTGTGGGGAGCCGTGCGAGCAACGCGCTGGCGGTGGTCGGCGAGTCATCGAGCGTCAGCAGCTCGAGCGAAGCGCTGCGCAGCCCCGGATCGCCCTGATCGAGCAATGCCAAGAGCTCCGGTGCGAGCTCTCTCGCCAGCCGCCGGCGCACCGGCACCGTCCGCTCCGCGCTCGCGTCGAGCCAGGCCGCGACCACGTTGACGTCGGGATCAGCGAGGACGATCGCGACCGTCTCACGCGCTGCTCCAGACGCGCGCGCCAGCGCCGTGGCGCCGGCCACGCGCACGGCTGGGTGGGGGTGGTTCACTCGCGTCGATGCGGCAGCAGCGGCTCGTTCGGGAGCGATCTTCGAGAGCAGCTCGAGCGCGGCCGCGATCAGGCTCGGATCACTCGCCGCGGCGCCTGCTTCGAGCGGCGCCACCGCGCGTGCCGCGAAGAGCTCCCGGCGCGCGATCTCGCGTCCGATCGGGTCGCGTTCGCCGAGCCGGCGCACGCGCGCGTCGAGCGATTGCGCCGCCGCGGCTCCCGACGCGATTCCACTGCACCATGCCATCCAAACGGCGATGACCCACAGCGCGGCACGGCGTCCACCGCCGTCGCCTCCTCTCATGCCACGTGGCCGGCGAGCGCCGCCGGCAGGTGCGCGATGACATCGGTCGCAGTGACGCCGATCTCGCCGAGCGCGGCCGCGGCGAGGTCGCCCGCTCGCCCGTGGGCGAAGGCGCCAATGCGGGCGGTCAGCAGCTCCTCGTGCACGACGGCGAGCAGCGCCGCCAGGCAACCGGTCAGCACATCGCCGCAACCACCGGTCGCCATGCCGGGGTTGCCGGTCGGGTTGAAATGGCTTTCGAGGCCGTTGCTCACCACCGAGCGGTGGCCCTTCAGGATGACGGTGGCTCCGGCGCGCATGGCCAGGTCGACGGCCGCAATGCGCCGCGGTTCATCGTCATCGCCGGGCCGTTGACCGGTGAGGCGCGCCAGCTCGCCGGCGTGCGGCGTCAGGATCGTGGCGGTGCGGCGCCCGGCGATCTGCGCGGGCTCTCCCGCAAAGGCGTTCAGCCCGTCGGCGTCGAGGACGAGTGGCCGGTCGACCTGCGGCACGAAGTCGCGCAGCAGCGCCACGGTGGCTGGACTGCTGCCGAGCCCGGGGCCGATCGCGACGACGTCGGCCCGCGTGCAGGCCGCGAGCAAGAGCGGGAGCGCCGACGGATCGAGGGCGCCGTGGTGGTTGTCGGGCAGCGGCAGGTAGGTCGCGCGCAGCTCGGCGGCTCCGGCGACCGCGTAGATCGAGCGCGGGAGCGCGATCGTCACGAGGCCGGCGCCACTGCGCAGGGCGGCCGCGGCGGCGAGCAGCGGCGCGCCGTGCATGCCGTCGCAGCCCCCAATGATGAGGAGCCGGCCAAAGTTCCCCTTGTGCGCGGTGCGCGACCGGGGCGGCACGCGGCGCAGCTCAGCGGGGACGATCAGCTCGCTCGACATGGGGGACGTTCCGTCGCGGGGGACCTCACGGTGTCCAAGGAGAGGCAGGAAGGTGCGCGAAAGTATCGGCGACGTCGATCGTGCCGATCTCGAGCCCGCGGTAGTTGTGCTGGATCGCGTCGACCACGGCGGTCAGCTCTTCGACGGCGGCCGGCGGATCGAAGCCGAGCCAACGCAGCAGCGCGAGTGCCGGCAGGTAGTAGCCGCGCGCGTTGCCATCATCGCTCTTGATCGCGATGCCGACGCTCGGCAGTCCGGCGTGCGGCGCCCGGATCGCCAGGGCCACGACTCCTTCCGCGCCGCCCTTGCAGAAGACGCGGCGGCCGCCCGCCTTGGTGACCGCGAGATCGAAGCGGCGGTGGCCGGAGACGAAGTGCGGCTCCGCCGTCGCAGCGTCGAAGAGGCGGCGCGCGGCGGCAGGCAGCGGCGCCGGGAGGCCGTTCGGATCGGCGAAGCGCGCCATCGCGCGGGCGAGCGCGGTCAGTGGCAAGGCGAACGCGGGGGCGCTGCAGCCGTCGACGCCGACGTGCAACGAATCGGGCGCGATCGCGGCGAACGTCGCGATCCGGTCGCGGATTCGGCGCTGGATCGGGTGATCGGGGGCGATGTAGCTCTCGATCGGCCACCCGGCGTGCTTCGCCTGGATCACCATTCCGGCGTGCTTGCCGGAGCAGTTGTGGTGGAGGACGGTGTAGCGCTCCCCGGCACGGACCAACCGACGAGCGGCCGCTTCGTCCATCGGCGCGTGAGTACCACAGAGGAGGGTGCTGGCAGTGATTCCGCCCTTCGCGAGCAGCGAAGCCACCCCTTCGGTGTGGAGCTCGTCACCGCCGTGCGAGGCGGTGGTGAGCGCGATCTCCCGATCGGTGAGCCCGAGCTTCTCGTGCAGCCCCTCTTCAAGCAGCGGCAGCGCCTGAAAGGGCTTCAGCGAAGAGCGTGGGTAAACGAGTCCGGCACTGTCGCCCGCCGTGAAGAGTAGTTGGTCGGTCGTCGCGACGGCCACGACGCCGCGGTGGAGGCTTTCAGCCCGGCCAGCACGCGTCACGACGACAAGCAGCGGGTTCGGGTGCACGAAGCGCCTCGCGAAGGTCAACGGAAAGCGACGCTACAATGCCGCCGCTTCCCCAGGGGCCAAAGACCGTGCTCGTTGAATGTCGGCTGTCGCGCATCGTTTTCCGCGAGAAGAGCGACCAGCAGTACATCTATCTGGAAGAACGCTCTGGAGGCCGGTCGTTCCCGATCGTGATCGGCTTCTACGAGGCGGCCGAGATCCATCGCAAGACGAACGGTCAGGTGGCGGCGCGCCCATTGACGCACGACCTGCTGCGCGCGTCGATGGAGCAGCTTGGTGGAAAGCTGCGCTGTATCGAGATCCACGAGCTGCGCGAGAACACCTTCTTCGCCAACCTGGTGGTCGATCAGGACGGTCGCACCGTGCGGATCGACTGCCGGCCGTCCGACGCGGTGGCACTCGCCGTGGCGCAAGACGTTCCGATCGCCGTCGAGGAGGCGGTGCTCACGGCCGCAGCGAGCAAGGGTGGCGAGCCGACCTCGTAGCCGACGTTGCCGTCGACGAGTCGAGCTGGAAAACCGAGGCGAGTTCATCGGAGGGGTGGCAGAGCGGTCGAATGCGACGGTCTTGAAAGCCGTTGACCCGCAAGGGTCCGAGGGTTCGAATCCCTCCCCCTCCGCCAGCTGGTGCGGAGCTTCAGCGAGACTTCAGAGAGACTCAGAGAGACATCGAGAGAACGATCGAGCGAACATCGGAGAGGTGGCTGAGTGGTCGATAGCGGCGGCTTGCTAAGCCGTTGTACGGGGTTCACCCTGTACCGCGGGTTCGAATCCCGCCCTCTCCGCCAATGGTCCGGTGAGTCGGGTTGTTCCGTGAGTGCGGGTTCCTGCGAGTGATCGGCATGTCCCCGATCGGGCG
>CAYRQC010000625.1:0-2961 GCA_964426265.1 uncultured Phycisphaerales bacterium
CGCGTTGTTGGGGCCGAGGAACTGGTGCGCCGCGCCTTCGCGCCATCCATAGAAGCACCACTCGTGGTTGCCCATGAAGTCCTTGCGCGTGAGCACGGGGTGTTCTTTCACCCAGATCACCGACTGCGAGAAGTACAGGCCCGACTCGGCGAGCGCGCTCGGATAGTTGGCGACGTTGGCGTAACCACCCCAGATGAAGTAGCAGCGACCGGGTTCGAGCGCGTGCGCGAGGTTGCCGAACCAAGCGCGCAGCAACTTGGCGAACGCTTCGTCGCTGACGAAGTCGTTGGCGAGCGGCCGATCCTTGGGCCGCAGCTTCGCATCGGTCGCGCGCGCCTTCGACGGATGACGCGCGAGGTCGAGGCCTTGGTGATGGGTCGTGCCGAACGATGACAGCCCCGCCGCGATCGCGTTGTTGGAGCGCGGCTCGACCTTGACGTTATAGGGCGGGTCGGAATTGACGAGCTGGATCTTCGCGCCGCCGAGCAAGCGATCGACGTCGGCGCGCGACGCGCTGTCCCCGCACAGCAGCCGGTGACGGCCCAACACCCACAGGTCGCCGGTGCGCGTCGTGGCCGCATCCGGTGTAACCGTTCGGCGATCGACACCCCACGCGAGCGCGTGAGGGTTCCGGTCAGCTGGCGGGGCTGACGAGGCGGTCGAGGATGCGCTGCTGGCGGGCGCGGACCTCGGCCTGGAAGTGCTGCTTCCAGCCGTGCGGCGTGAGCTTGGCGATGTCGGTCTCGGTGCCGATGCGCAGCAGCACGTCGCGCAGGTACTCGCGCGGGTTGATGCCGATCTGGTAGCAGGTGCGCACGAGCGTGTAGAGCACGGCGGCGCGCTCGCCGCCCGTCTCCTGCTGGAAGAAGAGCCAGTTCTTCCGTCCGACCGCGACGGGACGCAGCGCGCGCTCGGCCGCGTTGTTCTCGGCCTCGAGTCGGCCGTCGTCGAGGAAGCGGTACAGCGCGGCGCGCAGCTTCAGGCAGTAGTCGATCGCCTTGCCCATCGGCCCCTTGTCGAGCACCTTGGGTCGCGTCGTCACCATCCAGTCGAAGAGTTCGTCGAGCACCTTGCGCGTGTGTTCCTCGCGCAGCGCCTTGCGTCCAGGTGGATCGAGCCCCGTGTCCTTCGCGACGCGCTCCACCGCGAAGATCCGTCCGATGCGCTCGAGCGCCACGGCGGCGAGCGCGGGCTCGCTGACCTTGGCCTTGACGAAGTAGCGCCGCGCGTGCGCCCAGCACGCCACCTCGATCGCGCCGCCCGGCACGAAGAGCGGGTCGTAGCCGTTGTACGCGTCGGCGTGCACGTAGCCCGTGTACTTCGCCAGCAGCGACAGCGGCCGCTGCGCCTCGTGCGATGGCGAGAAGTCGTACGCGCAGCGCCCCGCGCCGTCGCAGTACACCCACACGCGGCCTTCCTTGCGGCCGCCGACGCGCGACTGTGCGATCACGACCGGCGTGTCGTCGGTGAAGATGAAGGGCGACGCGAGCACTTCCGTCAGCGTCCACTGCGCGATCGGCGCCAGTAGTTCAGCCGCGACCCTCACGGCCTCGCACATCACCGAGCGCGCGACCGCCACGCCTTCGGATGCGTACTTCCGCTCCTGGCGGTGATACGGCATGTGGTGCAGGAAGCGCTCCTCGATCACGTGCGCCACGAAGCCCACGCCGAGCAGGCCCTTGTCGAGCACGCGCGCCGGGCCGGGCGCCAGCACCACCGTCTCCTGGCACGCGCGGCAGCAGTACTTCTTGCGCACGATCTCGTGCACCACGCAGGTCTCGATGCGCTCGAGTTCCTTCGTCGTCTCGCTGCCGAACTCCTCGAGCTGGCCGCCGCACTTGCAGCGGCGCTGCTCGCCTTCGAGTTCGAAGACCGTGCGCAGGCGCGGCAGATCCTCGGGGAACTCCTTGCGCCGACCGTGCGGCTTCTTGGGCGTGCCACTCGAGACAGCGGAGGTCGTGGCCGTCGCTGCGTTCGCTGCCGCGACGCGCGCCGCGGCCTCGCTCAGTTCGGCGAAGAGCAAGTGGCCTTGGTGGATCGGAGCGCCGGCGTGCTTCTCGGTCTTCGGCGCGAAGAGCATGTCGCGCAGCACGCGGTTGTTGTGCTCCAGCTCGACGATCTTCTCGTCGCGCGTCGCGATCATCTGGTCGCGCGTCGAGACTTCCGCAACGAACAGACGCTTCAGCGCCTCGACATCACTCGGCAACTCGCGCGGATCGAACGTCATCGTCGGCACGCGGAGAGATACGCACGTCGCGCGAAAAGTGACGGCGAAATCTCGATGTTTTCGTGTCGATTCCTTCGAGCAGCATCGACATCTGCGCACGCTCGATCTCGACCCGCGCACCGCGACCGTCGACGCGCTCGAACGTGCCGCGCTCGAGCCGCTTGTAGTGCAGCCAGAAGCCGTTCTTGTCCCACACCAGGATCTTCACCCGGTCGCGACGGCGGTTGAAGAAGCAGAACAGATCGCCGCCGAACGGGTCCTCCGCGAACACGTCGCGCACGATCTGCACCAGCCCGTCGAAGCCCTTGCGGAAGTCGACCGCTTCGACCGCCGCGAAGATCCGCACCCGCAACGACAGGCTCAGCATCGCTCCACCGCCGCCAGCAAGCGCGTCAGCGCCTCGGCGGAGATCGCGGCGTCGACGATCACGCGCCGCTCGCCGCGCAGCACGATCTCCACCCGCGAACTCGAAGCGTCGGCCGACATCGGTGCCGAAACGAGTTCGACGAAGCCGCTCGCTCGCTTCCCACGCTTCTGTTCACGCCGCAGTCGCCAGGCCCAGTGACCCAGCGTCCCCGCACAGATCCCGCTGCGCCGCGCCAGCTCCCGAAACGTCAGCCCCTCGCGCACCCGAACCGCCAACCAACGCTCGATCTCCGTGCGCCTGTCCATGCGCCAGATCGTCCGCCACCAAGACAACCCTCACCAGGCGCGGTTCGCCGAACAGTTACTGT
>CAYRQC010000626.1:0-3923 GCA_964426265.1 uncultured Phycisphaerales bacterium
CGAGCGGGAAGTCGCGCTCGAAGCGCTTGCGGAAGATGGTGGTCGGCTCGCTGATGCGGGGCCGCACCCAGGAACGGCCGGGATCGAAGGCGAGCGACTCCATCGTCCGCGTCGCCAGCGCGGCGATCGGCTCCGGATCGAAGCCGCCGGCCACCACCAGCACCATGTTCGCGGGGTGATAGAAGGCACGGTGGCAGCGGTAGAGCAGCTCGGGGGTGATCTCCCGGATCGACTTCACGGTGCCGGCGATGTTGATGCGGATCGGATGGTGGTGGTAGAGCGACTCGAGCAGGTTGAAGAAGACGACCCAGTCGGGGTCGTCGTCGTACATCCGGATCTCCTGGTCGATGATCCCCTGCTCCTTCACCACGCTCGTTGCGGTGAACCACGGGTCGTAGACGAACCGGATGAGCGTCTCGAGGTTCTCCGGGAGCTGGTCGGAGCACGAGAAGTGGTAGGAGGTCTTGGTGAACTCGGTTCCCGCGTTGCAGCTTGCACCGCGCGCGGAGAAACGCAGCGAGACGTCGCCTTGCTGGTCCTCGAAGAGCTTGTGCTCGAGGAAGTGGGCGATCCCGTCGGGGACAGCCGCGAGCGAGCCGTCGGCTCCCGGCACGCGCGAGTCGAGCGACCCGTAGTGCGTCGCGAGGATGCCGAACGAGCGCGAAAAGCCCGGCCGCGGGTTCAAGATGAGCTTCAGCCCGTGCGGCAACATTCCGCTGAGCAGCGTCTCACCGATCGAGTTTTCGAGAGGCTCTAGTTGCATGGGATCACGCGCTTTCGGGGCGCGACTCTCCTTCCAGACAGTAGGTGACCTCCGCGGGACGCACTCGTTTGGCGACGGCGTGGACATCCTCCGCCGTCACCGCCTCGACGGCTCGACCGACCTGCTCGAGGGTTCGCAACCGTCCCGTCGAAAGGCCGGCCTCGAGGGTCTCCACCAAGCCGCTCGGCGAATCGACGATGCTCCGCGTGCCGGAGACGATCAGCCGCTTCGTCTGCGCGAGCTCGTCCTCGCGTGGCGGCGCGGCCTGGAGCGACGCGATCTCTCCCTCGACCAGTGCGGTGACCTTCTCGCGCACCGCGGCATCGATCCCGCACGAGGTGTAGAGCACCCCCCGCAGTCGGTCGAGCGAGGCTGAGGCGAAATAGGCGAGGCTGTGCTTCTCGCGAACGGTCTGGAAGAGCCGCGAATGGAAGCCGCCGCCGAGCACCCCGGCCAAGACGCGCAGTGCATCGAAGTCACGCTCCGTGAGATCGGTGAGATCGACCGTCCGGCCCGACACGAGCTTGCTCTGCGAGACCGGGTCCTTCTCGACCACGATCTGCCCGACGCCAGCCAGCCCTCTCGGAAGCGGGGGCGGCGCCGCCGCGGCACCCGACGTCGCGTCCGGCAGCAGCGCCTCGACGAAACGGAGCACCGCCTGCGGCTCGAAGTCCCCAACCGCGAAGACCCGCATCGGCAGCTCCCGCGTGATCTCACGATGCGCGGCGAGCGCCTGGGCCGCAGTGAGCGCGTCGGTCTCCTCCACCGTTCCGAGCACCGGCCGGCCGTACGGATGGTCGAGGAACATCAGGTCGAGCAGCCGCTGGAAGGCCCAAGAGAGTTTCTCGTTGTATTGCGCCTCGATGTCACGACGGTGGTTCAGCCGCTCCTGCTCGAAGACCGCAGCAGGAAAGGCGCCGCCCGCGAGATATGGGTCGAAGAGCAAGTCGCGGACGATCGCGAGAGCGGGCTCGAAAACCCGCGGCTTGCCCGGGAGGAATCTCTCCTCCACGGTGTCGAGGCGAAACGCCAAGACCTGCTCATCGCCGATCTTGTAGGCCGACGAGGACCAGAGCGTCCCGTAGAGCCCCTCGAGTGCCCGCGAAACCGCGACCATGGACGGCAGCTTCGACGTCCCGCGCCGCAGCAGGTTCGGTACGAGTGCGCGCGCGGAGTTGCGCCTTGACTGCTCGGCTCGGGCGTGGATCCGCAGGAGCTTGGTCTTGAACTTCTTCGTCGGCAGCACGAAGAGATCGAGCCCGTTGCGGGTGCGCAGGTGATCGAAGTCGCCCGCTTTGGCAGAACCATCAGGCATCAGCCGCTTCCTCGCGACGAGTGAGCGGCGGATCATAGAGGCACGCGGCTGGTTCGCCGCCACGAGGAGCGCTTCCTTGACTCGTCTGCTGCCTGGCCGCGTCGCTACTCGCCGACCGTGCCTGATCGGGATGGTCCATCTGCTCCCGCTTCCGGGCAGCCCCGAACCGGCGACGATGGAGTCAGTGGAGCGCCGCGCGGTCGCCGACGCGCGCTGCTGGGTCACCAGCGGTGCCGACGCCCTGCTGATCGAGAACTTCGGTGATCGGCCATTCCATGCCGATCAGGTGCCGGCCGTGACGATCGCCGCGATGGCGCGCGCCCTCGCCGCCGTACGCCAGACGGTCGACGTGCCGCTCGGCGTCAATGTGCTGCGGAACGATGCGGCGGCGGCGATCGCACTCGCTGCGGTGTTCGGCCTCGCCTTCGTCCGCGTAAACGTCCACACGGGGGTTGCCGTCTCCGACCAGGGACTCCTCGTCGGTCGCGCTGACGCAACGGTGCGGCTGCGCGCCCAGTTGCAAGGCCGTGAAGGCACCAAGCCCCGTGCCGAGATCTGGGCCGATCTTCGAGTCAAGCACGCGCGGCCGCTGGTGGAGCGTCCGCTCGCCGACGAGGCCGCCGAACTGGTCGATCGCGGCGGCGCCGACGCGCTGCTGCTCACCGGGCCGGCGACCGGGCGCCCTCCCGACCTCGCGGCACTCGACACCTTGTTGGCCACGCTGCCCGCCTGCCCGCTGCTGCTGGCGAGCGGCGTCGATCCGCAGCTGATCGCCGCCACGCGTCATCGCGTCGACGGCTACATCGTCGGCAGCTTCGCGAAGCGAGGTGGACGCGTGGAGGCGCCAGCCGACTCGCGAAGGGTGCGAGCCCTCGCGCGCGAGTGCCGGCAACGGTGAACGCGGCCAGCGGACTCCCGCGCCTTGCGTGGCGTGGCATCGCGCGGTATTCGCATGCGATTCTTCTGCATTCCAGGGATGACAATCGGCAGCGATGAGCTTCAGCGAGCCCGAGATCTACGAAGCGCGTTCGATCACCGGAGAGCTCTGTCCGATCCTGCCGACTGCGATCGATCCCGATGCCCTCACCGTGTTGCGGCGGCTCCACCATGCCGGCCACCGCGCCCTCCTGGTCGGTGGCTGCGTTCGTGATCTCCTGCTCGGCGGCACGCCCAAGGACTTCGACATCGCGACCTCGGCGCGACCGCGCCAGGTGAAGAAGGTTTTCCGCAACGCGCGGATCATCGGCCGCCGCTTCCGTCTGGTGCACGTCGTCTTCCCGCAGAACAAGCAGATCGAGGTCTCGACGTTCCGCCGCGATCCGGAGGACGACAACGGGGTGGCCAACCGCGAGTCGGAAGCGCCCGACTTCGCCGATGAGCTGCTCTCTGGCGCGCCGAACGAGACGGCCGAGGAGTTCGATGCCGAAGAGGATCTCTTGATCCGCGACGACAACACCTACGGCAGCGAGGCCGAGGATGCCGTCCGGCGCGACTTCACGATCAACGGTCTCTTCTACGACGTCCACGACGAGTGCGTCATCGACTATGTCGGGGGCGTCCCCGACCTGCGGCTGCGCACCTTGCGGACGATCGGCGATCCGTCACGCCGGTTGCGCGAGGATCCCGTCCGAATCCTGCGCGCCGTCAAGTTCGCGACGCGGCTCGAGCTCTCCTTCGATCCACTGCTCGCCTCGGCGATGGCCGACCACCACGAAGATCTAACCAAGAGCGCGGCACCGCGCGTCTTCGAGGAGATCCTGCGGATGCTCGGCGGGGTCAACCCCGACCGCGCGTTCGAGGTGCTGGTGGGGCTCGGCGTCGCGCGCGTGCTCTTCCCGGAGCTCG
>CAYRQC010000627.1:0-6174 GCA_964426265.1 uncultured Phycisphaerales bacterium
CGCACGATGCGGGTGAACGCGGCGGCGCGACGGCGCAGCTGGTGGAGGCGCGTCAGCAGGTCGGGATCGGGACGCTCGAGCGCCTGGTCCTCGAGCGTCTCGGCGCGGTCGATCATCTCGTCGATGCGCTCCTCGAAGACGTCGGCCATGTGGTTCAGGATCGCGTTGGCGATCCGCTCGGGCGCGGCGAGGTAGTAGTCGGCGTGGCGGCGCAGTTGTTCGTGCAGCGGCTCGAGAAGCGGCACGTGCGCGCGCACGACGGTCACCAGGAAGCGCCGTCCGAGGAAGAGCGCCACCTTGCGCGTCTCCTCGGCATCGATCGTCTCGGGCGCGTGGATGATCGCGAGCACGTGGTCGTCGAACTCGCGGAAGATCGGCGGGTGCTGCGGCTCGAGGGCGTCGCACAGCCATTCGGCGCCGAGGTGGAAGTGGAGCGTCAGTGCCGCCAGCTCGCCCGCATCCGGGGCGATCGCCTCGATCCAGACCGGCTGCTGCTCCAGCGCCTGCGCCGCGTCCGCCGCCGCCTCGACACCAGTCGTGGTGTTCCACTCCGTGCCGTTCGCGCCGCCCAGCCGGTGGACGCAGAGCATCGTCTCAAGCTCCTGGCCCGTCCGGTGGGTGGGTGACCACCACGCGGATCGGCTGGTCGGTGCGCAACATGACGTCGCGTCGCGGGAACGGGATCTCGATCGACGCGCGCTTCAGCGCCGCCTCGAGCGCGAAGCGCAGGTCGCTCTGCATGCGCGAGTTCTGCTGCGCATCCTCGATCCAGCAGGTGAGCCGGAACTGGAGCGCGCTGTCGGCGAACGCCGTGAAGAAGACCTCGGGCGCCGGGCGCTTCAGCACGCGGCCGTCGTGCGACGCCACCTCGAGCAGCGTCTCGCGCACTCGCTTGGGGTCGCTCCCGTAGGCGATGTCGACGTCGACCGCGATGCGGATCTTGGGGTCGATCGCGTCGAAGTTCACGACCCGTTGCGTGATGAACTCGCGGTTCGGGACCAGGATGTGGGCGTTGTCGCCGGTCTGGATCGTCGTCGCGCGGATGCCCAGCTCGCGCACGGTCCCGACCGAGCCGTCGCTGAGCTGCACCATGTCGCCCGGCTTGATCGGCCGCTCGATCAGCAGGATCAGGCCGCTCACGTAGTTGCTGATGATCTCCTGCAGGCCGAAGCCGATGCCGACCGAGAGGGCCGCCACCAGGTAGCCGAGGCTCTGCACGTCGATCAATTGGTTGATCGCGAGCCAGAGCCCGAGCCCCATCACGAAGTAGACGGTGAGCGTCGTGATCGTGTACTGCGTGCTGCGGGCGAGCCGCGTCGTCGGCAGCAGCACCGCCTCGAGCGCGATCTTGACGTGGCGCGCCGAGCGGATCGCGAGGAAGGCGATCACCAGCGCGAGGACGACGTTCCACCAGGTGCGGCGCGCCGCCGGATCGGTCGCGTCCTGCAGCGGCAGCGGCTTGTCGAAGAAGCGCCGCAGGCTGGCGAGCGAGGTGCCGGTGAACTGGAAGACGATCCAGCCGACCAGCAGCACCACGGCGATGCGCACCAGGAAGCGCGCCAGCTCATCGAGGCCGCGAATGCGCGCCGCATCGGTCTCGCGGCCGTCGAGCTGGCGCAGCTCGCGCTCGCGCCACCGTTCGAGGAAGAAGACGACGGCCTGATAGGCGATCGAGCCGAGCGGGAAGGCGGCAAGCACGATCACCGCGAGGCGCGTGCTGAACGCCGCGAGGATCCGGTAGCCGAGCGCTTGCAGCACGACCACCGTCGGCACGAGCAGCACCAGCACCGGGTGGATGAGGCCGGCGAGGCGGCGCAGGAAGCGGCCGAGCCGCCGATCGGGCGCCGGCAGCAAGCTCATCAGGAGCTGCCGTTGCAGCAGCAACAGCATCACGACGACGCCGGCGACGATCTTGTAGCCGAGGTCGATCGCGGCGATCGCCCCCTCGTTGCGGTAGGCGAGGCTGGTCAGCACGTGCTCGACCGCGAAGACGGCGAGCGACAGCCAGAGCAGGAAGATGACGCCGTTGCCGACGCGGCGCGCGGTGCGCGAGTCGACCGCCAGCACGATGCGCGCGGGCGGATCGGGCCGCAGCAGCTCGCGGTTGACGCCGATGCCGAGCCAGAAGAGTGCGAGCAGTGCGCCGAGGCCGTGCAGGAGCTCCTCGCTCACCTCGGGCAGCCCGTGGATCAGCGTGGTCGCGAGCAGCGGCGCGAGCCAGAAGAAGGCCGCGACGCAGGCCGTTCGCACCAGATGGGCGAGCAGCAGCGCGGTGCGCACCGGCAGGCTCGCGAGGTCGAGCGTCCGCAGTCGCGCGATCCGCAGCGTCATCCAGTGTTGCGGGATCCAGAGCGCGATCGCGAGCGGCAGGAGCGCCGCGAGGAACGTGAGCAATGAGCGCAGGTGATCGCCATCGCGCGTCCAGTCGACCAGCCCGCCGAGCTGGTCGATCAAGCGCCCCGGCACCGCGACCAGCCCGGCGGCGCCGCTCGCCAGCGCGTCGCGCGAGATCTTGTTCTCCTCGCGCAGGAAAAGGTTCTCGCTGCGCAGCAGCGCGAGCACGTCGTTGCGGATCTCGAAGGTGCGCGCCTCGAGATCGAGCAGCGCGACGACCGTCGTCAGCCGCTCCGATGTCTTCTCGACCAGCGCATCGAGAGTCGTGCGGCGTTGCGACGCCAGCTCGCGCCAGTCGACGTCGCTGGTCTCCCATGCGGTCATCGCCTCGATTCGCTGCGTGCGCCGCGCCGCCGCCGACTCCGCGTTGGCTTGCGCTTCGCGCTGCAGCTCGCGCAGCTCGGCGCGGGCGGCCTGGCGGGCGAAGTAGCTGGTCTGCTCCTGCAGCACCTCGATCTCGCGCCCGATCGTCAGCCCGTCAGGGCGCGGCTCGGTGCGGCGGACCGTGTCGGTCGCGGCACCCTCGGGGTCGCGCTCGTTGCGATAGGCGGCGAGGTAGCGCGCGCGTTGGGCGCGGGCCTGGTCGAAGCTCGTGCTACCGGCGGCGAGCCGCTGCGTCGCCTCCGAGAGCAGCTCCTCTTCGCGGCTCACCTCGGCGGCGAGCCGCGAGTTCTCGAGCGCCTCCTCGTTGAAGCGGCGTTCGTGGGCGCTTTGGCTCTCCGCCAGCTCCTGCTCGCGGCGCCGCACCTCGTCGTCGGCGGCGCGCTTGGCTTCGGCGAGGCGCTCCTGGAGATAGCGACGCGCCGCGGCGAGCCGGGTCTCCTCGAGATCTTCCGTGGCGAGCGCCGCCTGCTGGCGATTCGCGACCAGTGAGAGGCGCCGTTCCAGCAGGGCGCGGCTCTGCTCGAGCAGCGCGACGCGCATCCGCTCGTGGACCAGCTCCTGCTCGAGGACGATCGACCGTTCGACCAGCTTCGTCCGCTCGTCGTCGAGCAGCTCGGGCGCCGCGAGCTGTTGGCGCAGCGTGTCGATCTCGGCTTGGGTGGCGGCGAGCAGGTTCTGCGCCGCATCGAGCTCGCGCGGCAGGCTGTCGGCCTCGGCGGTCAGCGTCTCGAACGCCGTGTTGGCGCTCTCGGCGACGACGCGCGCGGCGGCGAGCGGCTGCTCGAAGTCCTTGCCGACGATCTGGTTCACCGACTCGGGATCGGCGAGCTCACGCAGGTGTTCGATCACCGCGGAGGGGTCGAAGCCGGCAAGCTGCGCGCGGGCCGCCTCCTGCTGCAGCCGCGCCTCTTCGAGTGCCGCGTTGGTCGTCTCGGCTTCGAGTGCGCGCAGCCGTTGGCGCTGGTTCAGCAGGTCGTTCTGGTGGCCCAGCACCGCGAGCTGGCGCTGCAGGAGCTTGGCTCGTTCGACGTCGGCCGGCAGCTTCGGATCGAGCCGGCTCTGGAGGTCGCCGACCCGCGCGAGCTCCTTGCGG
This sequence comes from uncultured Phycisphaerales bacterium, assembly GCA_964426265.1. Classification (GTDB taxonomy): domain Bacteria; phylum Planctomycetota; class B15-G4; order B15-G4; family SIAN01; genus SIAN01. The sequence continues at coordinate 3,872 of CAYRQC010000627.1, forward strand.
ACAGCGTCGGCGTTGTTGAAGTCGACACCGCCCGGCGTCTCGCCCTGGCCAACGGCGTCGAGCACCGGGTGCTGGGGTGGCGCAGTTGGTGGGCTCTCCTGTGCTCGCGCGGCAGCGACGGTCGCGACGACCGAGACGAGCCAGATGAGCGAGAACGGCGTGGCGCACCGCGACACCATCAATGCCCCTCCCCCGGCCGCGTGAGCAGCGGCGCGGCGAGGAAGCAGACCCCCATGACCGCGTAGGCCGTGACGAACTGCCACGCCGGTTGCAATGCCAACACCGAATCGCCACCGACGAAGCGGTAGGAGTGGAGCAGCCCGCACGCCGCCAGTGCCGCCGCCGCGAAGCACCAGAGCGAAGCTCGCGTGAAGCGACGCTCGATCACCGCGACCGTCGCCGCCGCGAGCACCATCGAGCTCAGGATGAAGCCTTGCTCGATCGCGAAGCCGCCTTCGATCCAGCTATCGACGCGGTGGAAGCGCTCGACGATCGCCGCATCGAGCGCTGCTCCTCCCGGTGCGCCGACGCCGGCCGCCGCCAGTCCCTGCTTGGCCATCATCACGCCCCACGCCGCGACGCCTGGCAGCAGCCCGACGACGACCGCGGGCGCATGCTCGCGGGGCGTGGCTTGGAAGGCTTGCGCCGTGATGACGATGCCGATCCAGATGACGATCGCCATCCCCGCGTCGACCGGCACCACCGACGAGACCCAGGCGAGCGCGCCGGTGAAGCAGAGCGTCGCCATCACGACGCCGCTCAGCGCGGAGTAGCCGACGCGCGCCCCGAGCGCCTTCCAGCCGGGGTGGCCGATGTAGAGCGTGGTCGGAAAGCACGATCCGAAGAGCGCCGCCACCAGCGAGCCGATCCCGTTGACGGCGAGCGAGCTGCGGGTCGGGTAGGCGTCGCCCGCCGCCTCGGCCGACTCGATGTTCTGCAGCGAGCCGATCACGTTGAAGAGCCCCATCGGCACGATGACCGAGAGGTGATCGAGGAGGGCGCCGCTCGCCAGCGAGGCGGAGAGGTCGCCGAGGCAGAGCACGGGCAGATGGAGCGCGAGGCCGCTGCTCGGTGCTGCCGGCGCGATGCCGGTCAGGTGGGCCAGCACGGAGCCGACCACCACGGCGACCAGCCCGCCGGGCAGCCCGCCGCGAAAGCGGACGCGTCCGAAATAGGTCATCAGGATCAGCGCGAGCGTCGTGAAGCCGACCAGCGGACGCGCGAACGTGCGGAAGAGGAAGCCGAGCGCGATGAAGCCGAGCGCGACGCCGGCGAGTGTCGAGAGCAGGGCGGCACGCGGCGTCGCTCGCCGGATGCGTTCTGCGACGAACGCGCCCGCCAGCTCGATCGCGCCCGAGCCGAGCGCGGCGGCGAGACCGGCTCGCCACGCGGTGATGTCGGGGTGCGGATCGCCGCCGCGCTCGGCCGCGAGCTTGGCCGGCAGCATCACCAGCAGGATGAAGGCGAAGAGCGAGACGGTGTTGATGCCGTAGGGCAGGGCGCAGAGATCGGCGCGACCGGTGGCGCGCGCGAGGCGGAGTGCCTGCCACGAGTAGTAGAGGTTGCCGATCAGCAGCGAGACGGCCGCGCCCGGCAGGATGCGGCCGTGCACCAGCTCCGCCGAGAAACCGAGCACGTTGCGGCAGAGCGCGTCGATCAGCACGAGCTGGACGAGGTTGTCGAGCGCCAGCCCGAAGAAGCCGTCGATGTCGCCGCGCACGAACCAGCGTGCCGCGGCCGGAGCGCGCGCGGTGGCCGCCGCCGCGCTCGCCGCCTGGCTCGCTCCGTCATTCACCCGTGCTTCCATTCGTAGAAGCCCTTGCCCGACTTCTTGCCGAGCTCGCCGCGCGCGACCTTCTCGCGCAGCAGTGCGGGCGCCCGGTACTGCTCGCCACCGATCTCCTGCGCGAGCGTGTCGGCGATCGCCAGGCGGATGTCGAGGCCGACGACATCGGTGAGCTTCAGCGGCCCCATCGGGTGGTTGTAGCCCAGCTCCATCGCCTTATCGATGTCGGCGGGGCTCGCGACGCCCTGCTCGACCATGCGGATCGCTTCCAGACCGAGGATCACGCCGAGCCGGCTCGAAGCGAAGCCGGGCGAGTCCTTGACGACGATCGGCTCCTTGCCCATCCGTCGGGCGACCTCGAGTGCCACCTCCTTGGCGCGCTCCGACGTCCGCGGATGGACGACGATCTCGACCAATTTCATCACGTAGACCGGGTTGAAGAAGTGCATGCCGACCAGCCGCTCCGGCTGCCGCAGCGCCGTGGCGATCTTGGTCAGCGGCAACGACGAGGTGTTGC
>CAYRQC010000628.1:0-4804 GCA_964426265.1 uncultured Phycisphaerales bacterium
GACCAGCTCGACCGGATCGGCGTAGTAGAGGTGGGGGATGCGGGCGGTGGCCGGCTCTCCGCCGTCGGTGTCGTAGAGGCGGACGGGCGCCGCGAAGCACGCCTGGCGCACGATGCGGGAGGTCTCCTCGTGGTCGGCGAGGTAGTCACTCGGCGCGTGCGTGAAGACGAGGTCGGGATCGACGCGACGGATGAGCGCGGTGGCGCGCCGCAGCAGGTCGTTGGCGAAGAAGATCTCGAAGTCGCGCGCTTCGAGGCAGTGACAGCTCGCGCGGATCATCTCGGCGGAACGGCGCGCCTCTTCGCGGCGGATCGTCGCGATCGCCTCGCGGTCGAGCGTCGCCGAGCCGAGGTCGCCCGGGCTCATCGTCGCCAGATGGATCCGGAAGCCCGTTTCTGCGAGCAATACGAGCGTTCCGGCGCAGAGCAGCTCGGCGTCGTCGGGATGGGCGAAGAGGGCGAGCGCGCGACGCGAGCCGGTGGCGGGCATCAGCTCCTCACACTCTCCGCTCCGCGCAGTACGCGGAGCAGGTTGCCGCCGAGCAGCTTCCGCAGATCGCGCTCGTTCCAGCCACGGCGCAGCAGCTCGGCGCTGATCGCCGGATAGCAGGAGACGTCGTCGAGCCCGACCGGCGTCGTGGGGATGCCGTCGAAGTCGGAGCCGATGCCGACCGCGTCGATGCCGGCGACCCTCGCGATGTGGTCGATGTGGTTGCAGACGTCGCTCACCGTGCCGCGCTCGGACGGGTGGGCGGCCCGCCATTCGTCCATCGCCTTGCCGAGCGGCTCGCCTTTGATGCCGCTGGCCATCAGCTCGCGCTTCTTGACGAGCCCTTCGCGCAGGGTCGCCGCCGCCGCCGGCAGGATGAAGCCGGGGTAGAAGTTCACCATCACGACGCCGCCCTTCTCGCCGATCGCGCGCAGCAGGTCGTCGGGGACGTTGCGCGGATGGTCCGCGAGCGCGCGGGCCGACGAGTGCGAGCAGATCACCGGTGCCGTCGAGACGCGCAGCGCGTCGCGCATCGTCTCGTCGGCGACGTGCGAGAGGTCGACCAGCATCCCGAGCCGGTTCATCTCGCGGACGACCTCCTCGCCGAACGGGCTGAGACCGCCGTGCTTGGGCAGGTCGGTGCTGGCGTCGGCCCACGACGTGGTCTCGGTGTGGGTGAGCGTCATGTAGCGCACGCCGAGCTTGTGGAAGAGGCGCAGGGCCGCGAGCGAGTCGTCGATCGCGTGGCCGCCTTCGACGCCGATCAAGCAGGCGACCCTGCCGGAGTCGCGGATCCGTTCGATGTCATCGGCCGTCGAGGCAGCTTCGAGCTGGTCGGGGTAGGCGGCGATCAGCCGATGGATCAGGTCGATCTGTTCCAGGAACGTCTTCAGCGTCGAGTGGTCGGGATCGTAGGCGACCCATGCGCTCCAGAACTGGGCACCGACGCCGCCCTGCCGCAGGCGCGTGAGGTCGGTGTGGAACTCCTTCTGGAGCAGGCGCAGATCGGCGTGCCGCGGGTCGGATGCCCACTTCTCGCGCAGCTCCCACGACAGGTCGTTGTGACCATCGATCACAGGAAGCTCGGCGTGGAGGCGGCGAGCGCGGTCCTCGAGGGTCGGAGAAGTGCAGGCGAGGGAGGAGAGGAGCAGTACGACCGCCAAGGATGCTCTTGGTGGTGGTGTCCGCATCGCCCATTGCGGTACTCCCAACCATGCACACTTCGGCTCGGCGAGCTCGCGCATGGCCGGAGTGTTGCGGCTCGCCCTGCCCTCCCGATCCCTCTTCATTCGAGATACCCCTTCTTCATGTCCTGCAGCGTCTCGACGCGTGTTTTCCCGGCACCGTCGAGCAGCGTCGTACGCCACTTCAAGTTGATCTTCACCTGGGGCCGCGAATCACACTCGATCGCAAGTCGGAGTGTGTCGCCGCGTTTCGCCTCGAACGGCGCGAGCGGCGGCAGCCAGATCTGCTCCCAGTGGGTGGCGGGTGCGTCCGGCGCGGTCGAGAGCAGGAGCTCGGGCACATCGGCGAGCAGCTCACACTCCCACCAGAGCGCGAAGCCGAAGAGGCGCGTCGGCGCGGCGAGCTTCCACTCGATCGTCGCGCGGCGGACGCTACTGGTCTTGCGCCGGAAGTCGACCTCGTCGAACGGTTGTGCACTCGCACCTCTTGCCAGCAGATCGTCCGGCCGGAAGCTCCGCACGTAGACGTTTTGCAGCGACACGTCGCGCGCCAGTGAGAAGTCGAGACCGAAGCCGATTCCCGGCCAGACGTCGAGCGCCTCCGCGAGCCGCGGCGTCGTCACCGGCGCCGCAATCTGGCGCAGCTTCTGCGGGATCATCACGCCGCCCGGCGCGAGGTAGCGCCGCGCATCCTGCAGCGTCTCGAGCGTGTTCTCCTCGAACGCGAGATTGCCGAGCGTCTCCGAGATCACCACGTCGACCGGCGGCGGGTTCGCGACCTCGTTCGAGTGGGCGCGGACGAAGGTGCAGCCCGTGATGCGGTTCTGTTTGGCGATCGCCCGCGACAGCTCGAGCAGCTCGCTCACTTCATAGAGCCAGCATTGCTTCGCCCCGAGCTTGCGCGCCACGAACGCGAGGAACCCGGTCCCCGCCCCGAGGTCGGCGACCGTCGTCTTCCCCGGCACGATCACGCGCTTCAGCGCCGCGGCGAAGAGCTCGTTGCGACGGCGGTCGCCGAGGATGAGGCGCTGGAACTCGATCATCGCGGGAGGGCGCTCGTGCGGTCGGTGGTGGAGCCGGTGGAGATACCGGAAGCGACGGATCGTAGCGGCGCGGGATTCGCGCGAGTGACGGGCTACGATCGCGCGCCCTTGTCGCTCCCGCCGGGATGCCCGCCATGTCGCATGCTCGTCCTGTCCGCGCGCCGCGCGGGACCAAGCTCACCTGCCGGTCGTGGCTCACTGAAGCGCCCTATCGGATGCTCCAGAACAACCTTGACGCGGAGGTGGCGGAGGATCCTGATCGGCTCGTGGTGTATGGCGGCAGTGGGAAGGCGGCGCGCAATTGGGCGTGCTTCGACGCGATCCTGAAGACGCTGACGACGCTCGGCGATGACGAGACGCTGCTGATCCAGTCGGGGAAGCCGGTCGGCGTGTTCCGGACTCATCGCGATGCGCCGCGGGTGCTGCTCGCCAACAGCAATCTGGTGCCGGCGTGGGGGAACTGGGACCACTTCCGCGACCTCGAAGAGCGCGGGCTGATGATGTTCGGGCAGATGACCGCGGGCTCGTGGATCTACATCGGCTCGCAAGGGATCGTGCAGGGGACCTACGAGACGTTTGCGGCCGCGGTCGCGCGCCACTTCAGGAACGAAGGGCGCGGTCGGCTGGTGGTGACGGCGGGACTCGGCGGGATGGGCGGGGCGCAGCCGCTCGCGGCGGTGATGACGGGCTGCACGTTGCTGGCCGCTGAGGTCGACCGCGCGCGCATCGAGAAGCGGCTGAAGACGCGCTACCTCGATGAGGTGGTCGACGGGCTCGACGCGGCGATCGATTGCGCAATGGCGCACGCGAAGGGCAAGCGCGCCAAGTCGGTGGCGTGGCCGGGCAACGCGGCCGATCTGCTGGAGCGGCTGCTCGCGCGTGGCCTCACGCCCGATCTGCTCACCGACCAGACTTCCGCGCACGACATGCTCAACGGCTACGTGCCGCGCGGGATGGAGTTCGCCGCGGCGGTCGCGCTCCGCACGACCGATCCGAAGGGCTACCAGCAGCGGAGCGCCGCGACCTGCGCCGACCACGTGCGCGCGATGCTCGCGCTGAAGCGCCGCGGCGCGATCACCTTCGACTACGGCAACAACCTGCGCGGCGAGGCGAAGAAGGCGGGCGTCGCCGACGCCTTCGAGATCCCCGGGTTCGTGCCCGAGTACGTGCGGCCGCTCTTCTGCGAGGGGAAAGGGCCGTTCCGGTGGGTCGCCCTGTCGGGTGATCCGGCCGACATCGCGGTGACCGACGAGGCGGTCCTCGATCTCTTCCCGAAAGACGCGGGGCTCGCGCGCTGGATCAAGATGGCGCGCGAGCGGATCGCCTTCCAAGGGCTGCCCGCGCGCATCTGCTGGCTCGGCTACGGCGAGCGCGCGAAGCTCGGTCTCAAGATCAACGAGCTGGTGGCGAGCGGCCGCATCACGGCGCCGATCGTCATCGGCCGCGACCATCTCGACTGCGGCTCGGTCGCCTCGCCCTACCGCGAGACCGAGGCGATGAAGGACGGCAGCGACGCGGTCGCCGACTGGCCGCTGCTCAACGCACTGCTCAACTGCGCGGCCGGCGCGACGTGGGTCTCGATCCACCATGGCGGCGGCGTCGGGATCGGCAACTCGATCCACGCGGGGCAGGTGATCGTGGCCGACGGGACCAAGGAAGCGGCGGCGCGGCTCGAGCGAGTGCTCACGACGGATCCCGGGATGGGGATCGTGCGGCATGCGGATGCAGGGTACGAGAGGGCGGTGGAGATCGCGAAGGAGAGGGGAGTGCGACTGCCGTGGCGGGAGTGAGGCGGGGCACCCCAAGTCGTCGGGGAGCAAGGCGCGGCACGCGGAACGACCGCGCATCACCTGGAACGCCGAGTTGAACGACGTTCGGAAGTGATCACCGTCGTCGCGGCTTTGCCCGATTCCGGCACCCGTGCCGACAGCGATCCGATCCATTGCGCGTGGATCTCAAGATTCGTCCATCAGCGGTGCGTCGCGGGAATCAGGTCGCGTTCGCGCGGTGGTGCGCAGCGTTGCAAGGGCCGTGAGTACGGCGCTGACCGCCGCGGCGAGAATCAGCGGGACGACTGTGATGCTGGAG
>CAYRQC010000629.1:0-8435 GCA_964426265.1 uncultured Phycisphaerales bacterium
GGTGGGTGCGGCGGCAGGAGCAGCATCTGCTGCTGTCTCGGCATCCGTCGGTTGGCTCGACATCGCAATACCGGTGGTCGCGACGCCGTTCACCGCGTCATCGACCACACCATTCGCCGCGCGATCCGCCGGCCCGCCAACCTCGAACCCGACCGCTCGCAAGGCCCCACTCGCCAGGCGCGCGGCTCGCCCATTCACGTCGCTGGTGACCAGCGTGACCTCAGCGTGATCGCGATCGAGCTCGGCGAGATCGACGCTGCACGCAACCGTCAGCTCCGGATCACCATCAGCGAGGAGCTCGAGACGCGACAGCTCGACCCGACCCTTCAGCGCCATGGCGGTGGCATCGATCGGCGCAACCTCCGCTCGCACCGCGGTCGTCACGTCGAGTCTGCGTGCGTGCGGCGCGATGCCGGTGCCGGGCGTGTAGCGCTCGACCAGCTCGGCCACGACACCGCGCACGGAGAGGCCGACGTCAGCATCGATCGTGGCGCCGCGAGCCGTGGCGTGCGCAGTGAGCTCGATGGCATCCACGACGCCCGGCGCGCGAAGCAGGACTTCGACACGGGTCGCTCGCTCGGCATGGCCGACGTCGCTGATGCGCACATCGAGAGCGGCCGGCGTGACCAGCGGCGGCGTCACCGCGAGATCGCGAAAGAGCACATGGACGTTCTGCAGGCGAACCAGCTCGAGCTCCACCGGCAGGGTGAAGTCGAACGGCGCGGGCGCGGCCGGTGGCTCGGCGGCCGGCGGTTCCGGCTCGGGGTCCGCGGCTTCATTTGGCGGCGGGGTCCAGCCGTCGAGGCCGATCGAGCCGTCGGCGTTGCGCACGACCTTGGCATCGATGCCATCGATCGCGACCCGATGGACGCGCAGAGTCCCGGTGAGCAGTGCCGACATGTCAGCATCGATGACGAGCGACTCGAGGTCGACCAGCGCGGCGTGGTCGCCACGCCGCTGCACGTGCAGGCCCGCCAGCTCGACGCTGCCGCCAAAGAACGAGAGATCGAGCCGCTCATAGTGGATCGCGAGGCCGAGCCCCTCGCCGACGTGGTCGAGGAGCTTGGGCAGCAGCGCCACGCCGCCGAAGCGCACGAGCAGCGCGAGCAGTGCAACCGTGATCGAGGTGCGGCGAAGCCAGCGATGGAAGGCGCCGCGGTGCGGACGGGCGGCCTCGTTGCCGTCACTCACGAGTCGCCTCCGCCGCCGCGAGTGCCTTGCGGCGTGCAGCGAGCGCGGCGAGCGGGTCGTAGTCCGGCGGCGCCGCCGCGCGGGCGCGCAGCCAGTCGAACGCGCGAACACGGGTGGTGGCGCTGCTGTCCTCGAGCAGCAGGCGGTTCTCATCGATCAACCGACGCGCGATCGCCTCCGCATCGCTGGCCGAACGCGCGACCTCTTCGAGCGTCGTCGGAAACGCGCCAGCGGCACCGGCGCGGCGCAACGCAACACTCTGCAGCTCGGGGGGCAGGTCGCCGTTCATCGCCTTGGCGGCGAGGAAGCTCCACGCCTCCCGTTCGAGCAAGGCGTCGATCGCGGCGTCGGTGATTGGGGAAGCAGCCGGGGGCGTGGCAATCGCGGATGTGGCAGTCGCAGGCGTGGAGTTGGTAGCGCTCGTGGGAGCGGCGATCGCGGCACTGGAGCCAGCGGTGCTCGTGGCCCCGCGCGCCGCGGCGAGCCGTGCCAGGTAGGCGGTGAGATCGTCATCGGCGGCGACCAGCGAGAGGTCGCTCGCAAGCCCATCCGGTTGCGCGGCGGTCAGCCAGACGAGCGCGGCGCGGCCCGATACGTCGGACGGCAGTGAGCGCCACGCGAGGAGCCGCGCGGAAGGGGGCGTGTTGCTCTGCTCGGTGGTGGCGTCCGGTCCGGGGCCGGCGCCCGATCCGGGATCACCGCCCGATCCGAAGCCGACTCGGCGCGCGAGAACGCTCGCGCGCGCAGCCGCGAGACGGTCGTCGTGGTCGCGCGCAGCAGGCAGCTCGATAGGCGGCGGTGCGATGTGAAGCCACGCCGCAACGGCGGCCGCACGACTGCCGCGAAACGGCGACGGCACGATCACGAGCAGCGGCTCACCATCGACCGTGAGCGGCGCGGCGAGCTTCAGCAGCTCGGCGCCAAAGCCACGCGTGCCGTGCTCGATGGCGACGTCGGCGCGGCCATCGGGACGGCCGGTCACGGCGACGGCAACTACGCGCGCGACGATCGACGGCTGCGATGGATCGTGCCGGAACGCGTCGCCACCGTCGAAGAGGGCGTCGAATGGCTCGTCACCACGAGCGGTGACCCAAGTCGACGCACCCGCGAACGCGACGTCATCGGCCGTGGTCAGCGGAGAGCGACGATCAGCTCCAAGCGACTGGAGCGATTCGAAGAGCGTCGTCGCTGCCGCGCCGCGCCAGAGCTGGCCGCGCTCGCTCGCCGCGGAGGGCGAGCGGACGGTGCCGCCCGCGCCGGCGCCGATCACGACGGCTATTCCATCGACCAGCCGCTCCGAGATCGCTGCCGTAGATTCCGATGATGTCGTCGCCGTCTCCGTGGCCGCCGGAAACTGGTCAAGCAGACAGATCTCGACGTGCAGGACGAGACCACGATCCGGTGGGCTCACGCGATCTGGTGTACTCCCGAGATCTGGCGCGCTCACGCGATCCGATGAAGTCGGTGGCGCGGAGGTGGCAAAGCCCCACCCCTCCAATGCGCTGCCGGGTCGATGGTCGGTCGCGACAGTGAACCCGGGTGGTGGCGCCAAGGGCACGGCCGGAAGCACCGGCGCGGGCGCGCGACAGCTCCCGAGGAGCACCAGGAGGCCAACGCCGACGACGGCAAGGGCGCTCGAAGGCCGCCGCCCGAGCGGCGCAGGACGAGTTTGGCGTCGATCCATGCAGTCTCTGGCGTGACCGAGAGGGGCGCGGGATCAAAGACGAACTTCGGCAAACACGCAATATGCGTCGATCGTCGCAATACCACCGCACCATCGACAACGGGTTCGATTTGGGCAATCTGCCCGCTTCGACCGCTCTCCGACCAGCAAGGTCAGGAGGTCGAACGCGGGTGAGGCCAGCTCGGGTGTGGCCGGCGCGAGCCGCATCGGAGGAGGAAGGGTGATGGATCTCGAACGGCTGGAGAGACGGCGGTCGTGCCCGCTCGCACGAGTGCGCTGGCTCGCGACGCTGCTCTGGTCGGCCGCCGCGATGGGACTCGGCGCAGCCCAGGAATCCCCGCCGAGTGGCATACCACCGCCGGTCCAGACGCCGCCCACCCAACCTCCGCCCGCGATACCACCCACGGTGCCGCCGGCCGTGCCGCCCGCCGAGCAAGAGGGCGCCAAGCCGGCGTCGAAGCCGGAAGAGAAGAAGCCGCAGATCGACTGGATCGCGAGCTGGCCGGAGGCGTTGCGGCGCTCGCGCAGCGAGAAGAAGCCGCTCTTCGTCGCCTTCAACCAGGACGGCGAGGTCGCGAGCGACGCGCTCGTGAAGCTCTATCACGACGAGAAGTTGGTCGAGAAGTCGCGCTTCTTCATCTGTGTCGTGTGCAGCGTCGCCAAGCACACCGAGTGGGCGAACGAGAGCGGCCTCGCCACTTGCGAACGCTTCGGCGCCATCGCCTGCGCCGACCACCTCGGCTGTGAGACCCTCGCCTCGAGCGAGCTGATCGGCACCAACCTCGTCCTCACACCGCAGCACGTGATCTCGACCGGCGAGGGGCGCGTGCTCGCCCGGCGTGCCTTCCAGCTCACGCTGCCGGAGCTGCTGAAGCTGATGGACGGCGCGTTGCGTCTGGCGGGCGCGCCGGGAGCTCCGGCGTCCGGTGACCCCAAGGTCGATGCCGCGCGCGCCGCGGAGCTGCTGCACGAGTCGGAGAAGGCGGGCCCGTGGCGGAAGGACGAGCACATCAAGGCACTGGCCGAGATCGGGTCGGAGGTGGCGCACAATGCGCTGCTCGACTACATGGCGAAGAAGACCGGCGACGACGAGACGAGAACGGCCATCATCGAGCGGCTCGCCGTCTCGGGCGACTATTTGATGTTGGAGCCGCTGCGCAAGCTGACGAAAGAGGGCAAGTCCCACGTGGCGCTCTCCGCGGTCGACGGGCTCGGCAAGCTGCGGCTGCCCGACGCCATCGAGGACTTGAAGAAGCTGATCAACGTCTTCTCGGCCGGCAACGACCAGGGCCGGGTGATTCGCGCGCTCGCGGCGTGTGGACGCACCGACAAGGGCGTGCGCGACATCGTCTTGAAGAGAGCGCGGACCACCGACCAGAACGTGCGCGCCCATTCGCTGGTGGCGCTCGGCCTGCTCGAAAGCTGTCCAGAGATCGACGAGCTCTTGAAGCGGGCGCTCGACGACAAGGTCACGAACGCGCGCGCCTGCTCCGCCTATGCCGTCGGCAAGGGTCGCCACGTCGAGTGCAAAGCCGCGCTCGAGAAGCTCGCCGCCACCGAGACCAACGTCGACCTCAAGGATCTCGCCGAGTCGGCGCTGGCCCACCTCGGCCACGACCCCGCCGACCTCTCCTGTTGCAACCTCGAGAACAAGGTCGACAACTTCATCGAGCTAGGAGACGGCCGCCGCCGCGGCGGCAAATAACCGATCCGTCGTACCGATCCGGGGTCCCTACGCCGACGTTTTCCGCACATCATCGGCGCGACCTCCACAACCACCCGCGCTGCATGACGTCAGCGCGGCACCTTCTTCCGCGGCGCGCCGACAGTGACCAGGAGATAGATCCGGGTGTCGCTCGTATCCGAGCTGAAGCTGGGCTTGGGCATGCCGCCAACCAGCACCGAGCTTCCGGTCCAGCCGGCGATCGTCGTGCCGATGTCGGTGTGCTTGAGCTCGGGCAGCTGGATGGTGCCGAGGTCCGATTCCGCCGTGGCGATCGGACGTTTCAAGGCCGACACCGTGCAGGTGAGCTTCAGCGAGTAGGGCGCCGGCAGTTGCCCGGGCATCACCTCCGCGCTGAGCAATCGCCCCTCGATCGTGAGCCCTTCGTGGAGCGTCTTGACCACCGGGTCGGCAATGACGCCGATCCCCTCGATCGCGACCTGCTCCATGCCGGCGATGTAGGAGACCTCACTGCCGGCACTGATCTCGAACGGCTCGAGCGGCAGCACCTGAACCCGGGGTGTCTCCATCAGCGTGACCTGGTGCTGGTCGAGAAACCGACCCACCAGCACCGGGTCGAGCCCGATCACTTGCGTGCCGGAGACGTCGCCGCCACCGGCCTCCTCGAGGAAGTCGGCCAGCTTCTCGCGGCCGTCGGCATCGAGCTCGAAGATGCGGATCTCGACCGGCACGGCTGCGATGCTCCGCTCCCGCAGCGAGAGCAGCAGATCCGCGATCAGCGCATGCGTCCCCTCCTGGGCACGCACCACCATCGCCCCGCCCTCGTTCACTTCGCACGTGAGCTCCTGGTCGAGCTTCGCGCCGACACACTGCACGAACGAGCGGAGCAGCGTGCGACAGTCGGCGTCGGCCGCCGCCATGGAACCTGGTTGAGACGCGCCGGACTGCGGCAGCGGCGCGGTGTCCGGCGCCGTCCGCTCCTTCAAGACGGAAAGGACGCTCTTCGGGTGGTCCCCTCGAAGGGACCGCAACAGGTCACGGATGTCATAGATCTGGAGCGTTCCCTTGCTCACCGGAGCCGGCGCGTGCAGCGGTGGTGCGTCCTGCTTGTGCGATCCCGCTGTCACCACTTGCGTCACCATCCAACCAATCGCGAGCAAGCTCATGGGCCACCGTCCTTCATTGTCTTCATGGTTTTCATGGCTCTCGGGACATTCATCGCCGCGACGCGCGGCACCAATTGTTCATGGCGCGTGATCATCCCGTCGCCGCCGCAGCGCTTCTCCGTGACTCGAATCATCGCGGGCGAGCCCTGGATCAGCTCCGTGGTGACCTCGTGCGAGCCGCGCGGACCGGTCTCACCGACGACGGTGATCAGCTCGACGATCTGCAACGGTGGCAGCCGCTCGGTGGCGTCGATCAGCGATTCGATCGACGCACTCCTCATCGGGTCCATCTCCGACCAGCGAGCCGCTCGCAACCACCAGAGCTGCCATCCGATCCCACTCGCGAGCAGCAGCGCCGCCGCTGCAGCGAGCCGTGCGCGCCGACGCCGCCACACTCCCACACCTACCAACGACGACGCTGTCGTGACCGAGGTTGCCGCCACCGGCCCCCACAGCTCGAGCTCGAACGCCGCGCCGTGGCGATCGAGGCAGCGATCGCACGCCGCAATGTGCGCCCGTACGCGCTGATCCACCTCGCGCGTTGCCTGGCGCTCGAGCACCGCGTCGACCAGATCGCCAGGAGGACAGTCACTCATCGCTCGGCTCCGCTGCCGCCGCCCAGCATCCGCGCCAGCTCGAGCCGCGCGCGACGCAGATGGCTCTTCACCGTGTTGGCCGGCATCGCGAGCTCCGCGGCGAGCTGCACCACGCTCGCGCCGTCGCGATAGAAGCGCAGGGCGATCCGCCGTTGCACCTCGCCGAGCCGCGCAAGCGCCTCCCGCAGCCGCGCGCACTCCTCGCGTCGCGCGAGCTGCGCCAGCGGATCGCCTCGTTCGCCGGCCGCGTCGCCGCCGTCCGTGTCGCTGCCGACCGCACCACCCGCGACCGGCCGCACCGCTTGCTCGACCGTCGCCTCATCCCACTCCTCGCCATCGCGCCGTCGCCGTCGCGCGCGCTGGAGCTCGGCCGCCACGCGCAACGCGATCGTCGCCAGCCACGGCCCCATCGGTCGCGCCGGGTCGTAGCTCTCGCGAGCCTGCCACGCGCGCGTCAGCGTCTCTTGCACGGCATCCTCACGCAGATCCGGGCTCGGGCTCGTTCGCCGCAGGAGCGCCGCGAGCGCCGGCGCGTGCTGCGCGAGCCGCCGCTCGAACTCAGCGATGCGCGCGGCAGCCGGCGCCACCGGTGATGCTTGCGGCGCAGGCAGCCGAGGATCGGTCGGGGACGGCAGCAAGATCGGCGAACGGGCCTCCATGGGCTGCTCTATGCCGGCCGAGCCATTCCGGTTGCAGCAACCAACGGCGACAATCGCCCGTTGAAACGCTGCCTACCAAGGAGAAGGAGTTGGAACGAGTGGCTGATCCCTGCGGTGACCGGCTCCGTCTCGTCGGCGGTGTGCTACTCCTGCTCGGCGCCGCCTGCGCCGACATCCCCGAGGCGCGCAAGCAAGAGACAGCAGCGACGACGGCGACGTCCGCCGGCCCATCGACTCAATCCACCTCGCCACTCTCCCCCACTTCAGCTTCTTCGAGTCCACTCTCCTCCACTCCGCGCTCTCCCGCGAGCCTCGGCAGTTCCCACTACGACGACCCTGGCCCCGTCGACCCCGCGTTGCTCGAACGTCCGATCGCGTTGCTCGACGGCGCTGGCACGATCGGCCACATCCATCAGTCGATCACGGCAGGCGCTGTAGACAGCCGTGCAAACAGCACTTCAAGCAACACTGCAAGCACCGCGACGAGCACGACCACAGCCGTCGCCACCAAGCTCGACTCCGACGCCGACGTCCAGCGCTGGTACGACCAGGGGCTGACCTACCTCCACCATTTCGTCTGGATCGAGGCGGCCCGTTCGTTCCACGAGGCACTGCGCCGAGCACCCGATTGCGCCATGGCGTGGATCGGGCTGTCGCGCGCCGAGTCGGGGCTCACACGCAAGACAGAAGCGCGCTCGGCGTCGGTTCGGGCGCAAGCCTGCGCCGCCGCGGCGACCCCGCGCGAGCAACGATTGGTGACCTTGCGCGCCCAGCAGCTCGATGCCATGGAGGCGTCCGGCGACCGCCAGAAGGAGCTGCACGTCGCCTACAAGCAGGCGCTCGAGCAGGCGGTCGTCGAGTTCCCCGATGAAGTCGAGCTGCTGATGCTGCGCGGCAATGCCGAGGAAAGCTCACCCGGTGGTATCGGCCAGGGTGCCGAGCGCGGCTCGATCGATTGGTACACGCGCGCGGCGACGCTCGCCAAGACGCTCGCCCAAACGCCCGCCACAACGATGAGCACGAACGCCGTCGCCGCCGGCCACTTCGGCGCGATCCATTGCCTCGCGCACGCGTACGAGAACGTCGGCGACCGCGAGCAGGCGCTCGCTGCCGCGGAGAAGTATCGCGAGTCGGCACCGGCGATCCCGCACGCGTGGCACATGGTCGGCCACAGCCTGCCGCGCGCCGGCCGCTGGAATGACGCGATCGCGATGTTCGAGAAGGCGGAGGCGCTCTCCGTCGAGTGGGAGGCGCGCGAGCACGCGCGGCCCGGCGACGAGTGGCACCGCTCTCACAACCTGCTGCTTCTCGCCTACGCGAAGCTGCGGACGGCGCCGCACGACTCCGCGACGGTCGACGCGTTCCAGAACCTCTACGCGGTGCCGATCCGCAGCCCGCGCTCGCAGTACACGCACGCCTGCCTCGCGGAGACGCTGCTGCTGCTCGGGCGCATCG
>CAYRQC010000630.1:0-3409 GCA_964426265.1 uncultured Phycisphaerales bacterium
GCTCTCGATCATCGCCGAGGCCTATCGCTCGTTCCTGCGCCGCGGTCTCTGGTACATGATCCCGCTCCTGGTCGCGATGCTCTCGATCGGCGGCCTGCTCGTAGTGGCCAGCTCCTCGCCGTTCATCGCGCCCTTCATCTACACGTTGTTCTGAGTTGGTGAGCAGAGGCCCGAACGCAGCGGACCGATCGCTGCCGGAGTCCGGTTTGAAGCGCCTTGTCCTCTTCCACGGCCAGTGCCTCGACGGCTTCGCCTCCGCGTGGGTCGCGTTCCAACGATTCAGCGGCGGCGCCGAGTACCACGCCGTGCAGTTCGGCGAACCGCTGCGCTGGCCGATCGACGGGCGCGACGTCGTGATCCTCGACTTCTCCTACCCGCGTGCCGAGCTGCTGAAGATGAAGGAGCGGGCGGCCTCGCTGCTCGTGCTCGATCATCACGTCACGGCACAGGAGGATCTCGCGGGGCTCGACTTCGCCCACTTCGACCTCGCGCGCGCCGGCTGCACGCTCACCTGGAGCTGGTACTTCCCCGATCGGCCACTGCCCTGGCTGCTCCCCTACGTCGAGGACAAGGACCTCTGGCAGTGGAAGCTCCCCGACAGCCAGGAGGTCTCGGCCGCACTCCAGAGCTACTCGCGCTCGTTCCGGACCTGGGAGAAGATCCTCGGCAAGGGCGTAGCGGCATTGGTCGCCGAGGGACGGCCGATCCTGCGCTACAAGAATCGCCTGATCGAGACCGCGGCGAGCCGCATCAAGATGATCGACTTCGACGGCCACCGTGTGCCGCTGGTCACGAGCTGCCTGCTGCAGAGCGAGATCGGCGGACGGCTGTCGAAGGATCACCCGTTCGTCGTGATCATGTTCGAGACCGACAGCAAACGGGTCTGGAGCCTGCGTTCGCACGAGAAGAGCGGCGTCAACGTCGCCGAGATCGCCAAGCGCCACGGCGGTGGTGGCCACGCGAACGCAGCCGGGTTCGTCGAACGGCTCGACGGCGGCGCGACCGCGGCGGAGTCCGCAGGGTCCGAGGTCGTCGCCGATGGTGCTCCGCCCGAGGACGCGCTTTCGTCCGGCAGCGATGGTTGAGGGCCGGTTTCGAAGCCGCCGCCGAGCGCCTTGAAGAGCGCGATCGTGGCGACCCGCTCGCCCGCGTGCGCGGAGCTACCATCGCGCCGCCAAATGAGCGCAAGCGACGCCGCCCGTGACCAGAACGACACCGATGAGGCGCGGCCGCGCCGAGCGCGCGGGGCACCCTGTCTCTGGTTCACCCGTCTGCCACTTCACGAGCTGATCGACCTGATCCGCACCCGCCACTACGGCTGGCTCGCAAGCACGGTCGAGATCCAGTTCGCCGAACAGGAGCGGCTGGTCGCGGTCGATGACGGCGCTCCGGTGCGCCTCTCGTTCCACGCCGTCCTGAACCACGTCGCGACGCCGGCCGAGGTCTTCGGCATGCTCGCCAAGCGGGCGCTCTTCGCGGTGGCCGCCGCCGCGCGCCCGGGACGCGCGATGCCGCTGCCGCTCGCCGCGATCTGCCCCGAGGAGCCGTTCGCCGACGCCTGGATCGATCTCCACCTGGGAGGCTGCATCCATCGCCGCTCGCTCGAAGAGGAGCCGGAGGTGCGACGCGGCTGGCAGAAGCAGTGGCTCACCGCGCGGCCGCTGCCGCCGGGACTGAAGCTCCGCCGGCTGGAGGCGGAGGCGGCGCTGCTCGCGCTCGAACGGAGCTGAGATGGCCATGCGACTGGCGGAACGCGTGATCCTGGTGACTGGCGGTGGTTCGGGGATCGGGCGTGCCATCGCGATCCGCGCCGCCAGCGAAGGGGCCGCACTGGTGCTCGTCGGCCGGCGTGCCGAGCGGCTCGACGACGCGGCGCGCGCGGCCACGCGGGAGGGCAACGCGGCGCTCGCGGTGGTCGGCGACATCGCGCTCGAGGCGACGGCGGAGCGGGCGGTCGCGCAGGCGCTCACCCGTTTCGGACGGCTCGACGGTCTGGTGCATGCCGCCGGCGACGTCGTGCGCGGCGTGCCACTCGCGGCGACGACCCGCGAGCAGTGGGACACGACGTTCGACACCCACGTGCGCGCGCTGCACCACCTCATCCGCCATGCCGTTCCGATGCTCGCGGCGCGCGGCGGAAGCGTGGTGACCATCGCCTCCAACCTCGCACTGATCGGGATCGCGGGGCTCGCCGCCTACTCCGCGGCCAAGGGCGCCGTGACGAGCCTCACGCGCGCGCTCGCGGTCGAGCTCGGACCGCAAGCGATCCGCGTGAACGCGATCTGTCCTGGCCTCGTCGAGACGCCGGCGACCCGCGCGCGCGGCGGCTTCGACGCCAACCGCGACGCCTACGCGGCGCGCGCACCCTTGCGCCGCATCGGCCAACCGGAAGATGTGGCCGCGGCCGCGGCGTTCCTGCTCTCCGACGACTCGAGCTGGATCACCGGCCAGTCACTGATCGTCGACGGTGGCTGCACGATCACGTAGCAGACGCCGTCACGTAGCAGACGCCGTCAGCGCCGCGGTCCGCAGCTCGAAGAGCCGGGTCACCAACGCGACGACGAGCTCTCCGCGGCAGAGCGCGCGCTCGTTGCAGGGACAGAGGAGCGTGACCGTGCGCCGATGTGCACGCTCACCGAGCTCGCGCAGACGCGGCGCCTTTCGCCACAGCTCGGCGACGAAGAGCGCGGCGTGCTCGCGCGGTGTCAGCCAGCCGCGCCAGAGCGAGTAGTCGAGCTTGAGGCTCGGCGCCAGCTCGCGCTCCCAAACCTGGATGCGATCCGCGACCACGCCACGCGGCCGCAGGCGGCTGACGAGCACGAGCTCGCCGTCGTCGGGGCCAGCAAGGTCGCGCACGCTCTTCGCGCGCAGCTCCATCCCTTTGCCCTCGCAGGGCCGCGCCGCCGCGCTGCCCGCCGACGATCCCTCTTCCCCGGTCTCCTTTCCCCGCGTCAGAGGCTAGAGATTCAAGGGCGGCGCGCCACGGTACGAAACACGCACACCGCGCGCGCCGATCACTCTGCGGTGAGGAGCGCGAGCGCCGGCGCAGGAGCCTCGGCCTTCGTCGTGCCGATCTGCGAGAGCTCGTAGTGGCGACGGACCACCTTGCGAGTCGCACGCGCCTCCGTCGCCTTCTCGGTAGTGCCCGAGATGTGGAGCTCCACCTCGGTGACGACGGCCGCCTGGAGGGTGATGGTCAACGTCGCAATTGCGACGGATGCGCTCGGTCTTCCCTCGGTTGCCGCCGGCGGCGCGCCCGGGGCCGGATCCTCCGGCGACTCGCCGTCGCCAGGGTCGTCGTCGCCCTTGCTACCGGACTCACTCCCAGCTTCGCCACCCCCACGACGCCCCTCACGAGACGACGGCGCGCTGGCGCTGTTCAAGATCTTCTGCGCGCTCGCGGGATCGA
>CAYRQC010000631.1:0-5717 GCA_964426265.1 uncultured Phycisphaerales bacterium
CTCGCTGGTGGTGACGTGGCAGCGTTTGAAGCCGGTGGCCACGATCTGCTCGAGCGTGGGTTGGGCAGCAGGTCGCCGGCCAGCTGCTCGACGACGAAGCGGTCGAACGGCTGGTTCTCGCGGAACGACTGCAGCACCCAGTCGCGCCACGGCCAGATCTGGCGGCCGGCGTCGGTGTGGATCCCGCAGGTGTCGGCGTAGCGCGAGGCGTCGAGCCACGGCGTGGTCATCCGCTCGGCGTAGCGGCTGCGGTAGGGCTCGGTGGCGAAGAGGCGGTCGACCACCCGCTCGTACGCATCGGGCCGGTGATCCGCGAGGAAGGCGTCGAGCTCGCCAAGCGTCGGTGGCAGGCCGGTGAGATCGAGGAAGACGCGGCGCAGCAAGGTCTCCCGATCGGCATCGGGGCTCGGCGCGACCCCTTCGCGTTCGAGGTGGTCGCCGACGAAGCAGTCGATCGGCGTGCGCGCCCAGAGCGCCTGCTGCGATGAATGCATGACCGGGACCGGCGGCCGCGTCGGCGGGACAAACGCCCAGTGCTCTTCGTACTTGGCGCCCTGCTCGATCCAGCGGCGGATCAGCGCCTGCTCGTCCGGAGCGAGCGGCCGCTTGTTGCTGGTCGGCGGCGGCATCACATGCTTCGGGTCGCTGCTGCCGACCCGCTCGATCAGCAGGCTCGCCTCGGGATCGCCGGGAACGATCGCGGCGCCGCCACCCTCGCGCTCCGCAAACGCGATCGCCGGATCATCGAGCCGCAGCTTCGCCCGCCGCTTCTTGTCGTCCCGCCCGTGGCAGGTGAAGCAGCGATCGGCGAGGAGCGGCCGGATGTCGCGGTCGTAGCGGAGCGGCGCGGGCTCGCGCGGATCGCTGACGGCGCCCCGCTGGCCCGCCGCGACACCAAGCAGCGCCGGCAACACCAGGAGTGGCGCCGCCACCCCCCACCTCAGAGCTGGCCGATCGAACCGAACCTTCGAGTTCATTCCGTCGCCCCTGGCCGCACACGAGAACCGGATCGCGGGGCTCAAAGTGTCCGCACCGCCGCGCCGCGCGCAAGGGGGTGGGAAACTTCTCCGTGCCGCCGGGGGAACAGGCGAGGGTCGCGACGCCGGGGTGGGGCGGGGCGCCACCCAGCCGAGCCGGTGCCTCGCCGACCAGCGGCTTCACCGGTTGCCGCACCTTCGCGCCGTCGTCGAGCGCGAGGAATTGCAGCACCTATCGCTTCCCACACTTCGCGAGCGGGAAGTTCTCGCCGCCCTCGACCTTGGCCTGGGTTGCCTGCTGCCGCCCCGCGCTCTTCGCCAGCACGTCGAGGTAGACGTAGCTCTTCAGCTCTTCGATCGCGACCAGGCCGTCGCCGCTCCCCTGCGGGGCCTGGTCGGCGAGGCCGGAAAGGCCGTCGAGAACAGCACGCGTGAAGAGCCCGTGGCCCTGCTGCTCGCGGGCGAACTGGTCGTCGGTGGAGGAGGCGAGGATGTAGAGGCCGGTGCCGGTGTCGGTGGCGGCGGTGCTGAGCGCGGCGGGATTCACGAGTGGCATCGCGCCGCGCTTCCGGCTCGATTCCGGATCGTTCGTGCCGGGCGCAATTTCGCCGGCCTGACAGGTGTCGATGAGGAGGACACGGCGGCGGGCGTGGAGATGGGGCGACGTCACCAAGCTCTCGAGCGTGGTGCGGTCGATGCCGGAGTAGGGATCCTTGAGTGTGGCCTCGCGGGTGAGGAAGTAGTAGTCGTTGAGTTCGGTGCGGACGCCGTGGCCGGCGGCGAACACGACGAGCGTGTCGGCCGGCGCAGCGGGGACCAGGAAGTGTTCGAGCGCCTTCTTGGCGGCACCCGCCGTCACCTCGGCGTCGACCAGCCGCTCGACGTGGACTTTCCTGTAGTAAACGCCCTCCTGCGCCTGGAACGCGGCGACGATGGAGTCGACGTCGTTCACCGGGCAGTCGAGGTCGAGCGTGTCATCGGCGTAGTCGCGGACGCCCATCGCGAGCAGCCACAGTTCGCGCTGCGGCGGCGCATGGCGGATGGTGAAGGCGAGCGGCTCGCTCGCGACCTTGCGGCGGTTCAGCGCCTTCACCACCAGGCGCAGCTCACGCGCGCCGTCGGGGATCGTGAGCGGCAGCACCAGCTCCGCCTTCTGCCCGGTGCGATCGATCGTGAGATAGCGGCCGATCGCCTCCTGCCGCTCCTCGAGCTGCCGCACCGAGAGCGCGACGCCGTCGCGCAGGACCTGCACGTCCTCGACGCCCGACCAGTCGGTGATGACGGCGTGCAGCGTGGTCGATCGCTCCTCGATGGTCGACTCGGCGGCCGCGGGCGACTCGACGTGGACGAGCGGGCCGTAGGCGCCGACGCTGGTGACCTTCGCTTGCTCCGCGTCGGCGGCGCCGTCCTGCCGGAGCGCGCGCAGCGCCGCGATCAGCCCGACGCGCGACTCCTGGAGGTCGGGGTGGTCGGCGGGGAGCAGCTTCGCGCGGACCGCCACCAGCGCGGCGAAACACTCCTGCGCGGGCTCGTCCTCGTGCAGGTCGAACAACAGGTTGCCGAGCAGCGCCTGGGCGTGGAGCGTCGTCGTGTGCTCGGCGCCGAGGAGCACAGTCAGGTCGGCGACCGTCTGCGCCATCAGCGCGCGCGCCGCGCCGAATTCGCCGAGCTCGCGCAGCACGGCGGCGAGCGCCTGCCGGCGGTCACCGATGCGCGCGTCGCCGGGATGGAAGCGGGCGACCAGCGCGAGCGCGAGCTCACGGAAGCGCCGCGCGTCGGCGATGCGGCCGTGGGACTGGAGCCATGTTGCCAGATCGGGGATCAGGTTTTCGTGCGCGTGGACCGCGGCCTCACACTTCCAGTCGCCGAGCGCGATCGACCGCTCGACCAGTTCATCGCCTCGATTCCTGTCATCGGCGCTGGCAAGCAGGAGACCGAGGCGAGCGAGCGTGGTCGCGAGCCGCGGGTCATCCGACGTGGAGCGCGCCGTCAATCGCCCCAGAAACGCCTCGAGCTCATGTCGTACCCGCGCCATGTCTCCGCGCTGTACAAGGAGTTCGGTCAGGTCGTCGAGCGACCTGACCGTGTCCGGGTCGTCGAGCCCCTTGACGCTCTCGTGAATGGAGAGCGCGCGGACCAAGAGCTGCTCGGCCGCCGAGACGTCACCGAGATGGACGTGAGCCTGCGCGATTTCACGCAGCGCACTGGCGACGAGCGAGTGGTCGGGCCCTGCGACGCGTTCCCGGACTGCGAGGGCGCGCTCCCAAAAGTGCAGCGCATCGGCGAAGTGCTCTTGGGAATTGAGCACCACCGCGAGATTTGCGAGAGCCGTCGCTGTCGCGGAGCTATCACGCCCCAGCGTCTTCTCGTCCAGCCCGACGGCGCGCTCGGCGGCACTGCGCGCCTCGTCGTACTCGCCAAGCCGTTGCAGGATGCTGGCGAGATTGCTCAATGCATTCGCGAAACGCGCGTCCCCTGGACCGAACAGGCGCAGCTCGTCATCGCGATCGGCTTCGAAGAGGGGCCGTGCATCGGCGAGGCGCCCGGCCTCGATGAGCGAGTTGGCGAGGTGGATCCTCAGCGCGAGTGCGTCGACGTCGCCCATTCGACTCTTCCAGTCGCGCGCGGCCAGGAGGCGATCGAGGGCAAGCGACTCCTCCTCCATCGCACCTTCACGACGCAGGATGGCAACTACGACGAGCCCGGTCGCGATGGTCGTCCCGTGCAGCGTGCCGAGCTTGCGCTCGCAGATCGTCCTGGCCCGCTCGCCGACACGGCGGGCGTCGGCGAAACGCCGGTCGGCGGCCAGCGTCAGGGCGAGGTTTCCCAGGTCGTTCACCAGGTCCACGCTTTCGGGTCCGCTCTTCTTCTCGCGTAACGCGACCACCTGCTCGATCAGCCGCGCCGCCTCCTCGAGCCGACTTGATCCATGGAAGAGGACGAGCCCGAGATTTCCCTGCGTCGACAGCGTCAGAGGGTAGTCGGGCCCCAGTCTCTTGCTTCGGATCCGAACGCAACGTTCGAGCGCTGCGGCCGCCTCGCCGAAGAATTCGTCCGCGTCGCACATGCGGGCGAGCGAGTCGAGCGCCTCCGCGACCGCCAGATCGTCGGGGCCGAGCGCCTTCTCGAAGGCCGCGATCGCCTCTTTCTCGAGTCGTCGCGCAGGGCCGGCACCAACCTCGGCCGCGACGTACTTCGCAAACTCGTCGATCCGTTGCGCAGTCTCGACGTTTTCCGGACCAAGAACCTTGCGGCTCGCGACCACGAGCTGCTCGAGCGCCGCAAGCCGACCGGTGCTGTCAACGGCTGTATCGATCAGTTTCCTGACCACCGTCACCGACTCGCGCAATCCCTCGAGCGCCGCCTGTGGCGGCGGCGCGTCCCGGTCGGCTGCGCCGCTGCGCGCCGCCTGGATTCGCGCACACGCGAGAGCCAGCGGCGCGTGCGCCCGTTCGGCGCTCATCCGCGGTCGCTCGGCCAGCACTCGCGCGAGCCCCTTCTCCGCCCTCCCGAGCTCCTCCGCCGGATCGGGCGGCGGCGGCGTGCCGGCGTGGAGCACGACCTCGAACTCGCCGACGCCAAGCGGCGCGACCACGTCGACCACGTAGGTCGCATCGCGCTCGAGCTTCGCGACGACCAGTCGCGCGTCCAGCGCGAAGAGGCCGTCGTCGGCCTCGGCCAGCACCTTGCCGTCGCCGTCGCGCAAGATGAGATAGCAGTCGAAGAAGTCGGAACGGGCCTCGATCCAGTGCGGCCCGGCCGCGTCGACCATGAGCCGGAACGACTTTGCGTGGCGCGCCGCGAAGCCGCGCCACTCGAGGAGGCCGGGCGACTCGACTCTCGGAGCGGACGGCTCGATCGACTCGATCACCGGTTCGTCGGGCCAAAGCTCGGCGAGGTCGGGTGACCCGGCTGGCGACAGTGACAGCAGCGCGAGCCCGAATCCGCTCACGTCGGCGATCTCATCGCGGCTTGTCGATCGCGCATCGCGGATCTTCCGGGAGTCTGTGGTATCGCCTGGCCGCCTTCATCACAGCGCCCGGGTTTCGTCGCGGGCGGCCAGTGTACGTCCACGCATGCGACCACCGCCGGGCGCGCCGACCGCGCTGCAAAAGCGCGGTCGATGCCGACCCGTCGAAAGCTCGGATCATTCATCAACCGGCCTAGTCGGGGTCGCCCGTCAGGACCCAGCCAGACCAGTCGCGAAGCGGCACTCCGCGCGCGCGGAGCGCCAGCTTCGCGCTCCAGAGCGCCTTCGCCTTGGGCTGCTTCTCGACCCAGATGCGCCCGTAGAGATCTTCCATCAGCGTGCGGGTCGCCTCGTCGTCGACTTTCCAGAGCGAGGTGACCGCCGTCCGCGCACCGGCGGCGTGAAGCGCGGCCTCGAGTGACTGGATGCCCTGACCCGCTCGGCGCGGCCCGACGTTGGTGTCGCACGCCGAGAGGACCGCGAGCTCGCATTGCGAGAGGTCGAAGCCGGCCAACTCCTCCGCGGTGACGATTCCCGGGAGCTGGCCGAGCTCGTCCAATCCGCGGTTCGCGCCGGCCAATGCGAGCCCGCACAGCGTCATCGGCGCCATGCCGAAGACGGTCGTCCGGAGATCGCTGCGGTGCCAGAGCGCGCTCGCGTCCGTTGGTGCCGCATCGCCGAGCGAGTGGACGCTCTCGGGTGCGAAGTAGCCGTGCGTGGCGATGTGGAGCCAGCGGGCGCGCGGCGCGAGCTCGATCAGCGACGCCTTG